>NZ_JAHFPF010000015.1 GCF_023259385.1 Brevundimonas sp.
GCCCCATCCCCCTGTCGCCCGGCGTCGGGACGGTCTGGGACGGCCGGTGGCTGGTGACGGCGCCGGACGCCGGCTGGACCGTCTGCCCCGCCGCGGGGCGTATGGCCCTGTTGTCAGACGCCGATCGCGAGGTCCTGAAGGCCCTTCCGCCCGCCGCCCGCGGGGCTCGCCCTGTGCTGATCCGGAACGCTCCGGATGCTGCGGTTCTTGCAGGGGAGGGCATGAAGGCGCACGCCCTGGTCGAAGCGAGACTGGCGGCGGCGCTGGACGGAATGACGCATGAACGGGATCTGGATGCTCACGCACATGGCGCGACGCCCCGGAACCACCTATTTTCTGGCGTGACATCATCGAACGACGGGCCGCAACCGCGTTCCGAGGAAACGAGACGAGAATGAATCTGCGCAACCTGGCCATCATCGGCGTCCTGATCCTGGGACTGGCGACGGCCTACATGGCCTTCAACCGCGGCGGCCTGACGGCCCCCGAAAACGCCAAGGCGACCGCCGCGCGTCCGGCCGAGATGAGCTATTCGGACCTGCTTCAGGCCCGCAACGCCAACGCCATCGCCAGCATCGAAGTGCATGGCGAGCAGGTGAAGGCCACGCTCAAGGACAACCGCGTCGTCACCGTCGTCACGCCCATGCCCAACGGCGCGCTGATCGACAGCATCACCGAGAAGGGCGCGACCGTCGACGTCAAGAACACCCGCCAGCCGATCTGGATCGGCATCCTGATGGCGGCGCTGCCCTTCCTGCTGATCATCGGCCTGTGGATCCTGATCATGCGCCAGATGCAGGGCGGCACGCGCGGGGCCATGGGCTTCGGCAAGTCCAAGGCCAAGCTGCTGACCGAGCACAAGGGCCGCAAGACCTTCGACGACGTCGCCGGCGTGGACGAGGCCAAGGAAGAACTGCAGGAGGTCGTCGACTTCCTGAAGGATCCGGGCAAGTTCCAGCGTCTGGGCGGCAAGATCCCCAAGGGCGCCCTGCTGGTCGGCCCTCCGGGGACGGGTAAGACCCTGCTGGCCCGCGCCGTCGCGGGCGAGGCCGGCGTGCCCTTCTTCTCGATCTCGGGCTCGGACTTCGTTGAGATGTTCGTCGGCGTCGGCGCCAGCCGCGTGCGCGACATGTTCGAACAGGCCAAGAAGAACTCGCCCTGCATCATCTTCATCGACGAGATCGACGCCGTCGGTCGCCATCGCGGCGCCGGTCTCGGCGGCGGCAATGACGAGCGCGAGCAGACCCTGAACCAGCTGCTGGTCGAGATGGACGGCTTCGAATCCAACGAAGGCATCATCCTGATCGCCGCCACCAACCGTCCCGACGTTCTGGACCCGGCCCTGCTGCGTCCGGGCCGCTTCGACCGTCAGGTCGTGGTGCCCAACCCCGACGTCGCGGGCCGCGAGAAGATCCTGCGCGTCCACATGAAGGACGTGCCGCTGGCCGCCGATGTGAATGTGAAGACCATCGCGCGCGGCACGCCGGGCTTCTCGGGCGCCGATCTGGCGAACCTGGTCAACGAAGCCGCCCTGATGGCCGCCCGCAAGGACCGCCGCATGGTCACGCACCGCGACTTCGAGGACGCCAAGGACAAGGTCATGATGGGCGCCGAGCGCAAATCCATGGCCATGAACGAGGAAGAGAAGCGCATGACCGCCTATCACGAGGCCGGTCACGCCCTGGTCGCCATCAACGTCAAGATGGCCGACCCGGTGCACAAGGCGACCATCGTCCCGCGCGGCCGCGCGCTCGGCATGGTCATGCAGCTGCCGGAAGGCGACCGCTACTCCATGAAGTATCAGCAGATGATCGACCGTATCGCCATCATGGCGGGAGGCCGGGTGGCCGAGGAGCTGATCTTCGGCAAGGAGAACATCACCTCGGGCGCCAGCTCGGACATCCAGCAGGCCACCAAGCTGGCGCGGGCCATGGTCACGCGCTGGGGCTTCTCGGACAAGCTGGGCACCGTCGCCTACGGCGAGAACCAGGAAGAGGTCTTCCTGGGTCACTCGGTCGCGCGCAGCCAGAACGTCTCGGAAGAGACCGCCCGGATCATCGATGAAGAGGTCAAGCGCCTGGTCACCGACGGCTGGGATGAGGCGCGCCGCATCCTGACCGAGAAGGCCGAGGATCACGAGAAACTGTCCCAGGCCCTGCTGGAGTACGAAACCCTGTCGGGCGACGAAATCCGCGACCTGCTGGAGAAGGGCCTCGCGCCGAACCGCGACGAGAGCAACTTCCCCACCGCCGGCCCGTCGGTCTCGGTGCCGATCACCCCGGTGTCGGACGGCGTCGAGGTCGAGGTTCCGACGGTCCACTGATCCGTCGCGCCATACGAAACAGGAAGGGCCGGGGAGCGATCCCCGGCCCTTTTTCCGTCCGCCTCAGACCAGGTCGTCGGGATCCTCGATCAGGACGGGCGTCAGGGTGCGGATCTGCCCGGATGGGGCGGGCCACCGGATCGACTGCCCCTGCGCCAGGCCCAGCAGGCCCGCGCCGACGTGCGACAGGGGCGAGATCAGCCCCTGATCGATATCGGCCTCGGCCGGAAGCACGATCTTGATCCGCCGCGTCCGGCTGTTGTCGCCGTCGACGTAGTGGACCCAGTGGTTCAGGCCCACGGTGGGGATGCGGCGGCCCGAGCGGTGCACATGGGCGCGGGCGAGTTCCTGCTGCAGCAGGCCTGCCGCGCCTTCGGCGTCGGCGTCTCCGACAAGGCCTGAAAGCAGGGCGTGGTCCGTGGCGCTGAGGTGGATGGCGGGCAGACGCGGGGCGGCGCCCGTGGAACGGGTTGTCATGGAATTGATCTCGATATGAAACGTGCAGCGCGCCCGCTCGGGCGCCGTCGCTGCTGTTGAACAGGTCGCGCCTCCCGGAGGCGCGACACGCGTCATCGCCCCCGGGTCAGTCGCCTGCGACGAGGCGGCCCGCGTGATTCAGCATTCGACCCTGTTCGGACAATCCGCACATGCCCCGCAGGCTAGGCCGACCACGGGGGAAGTCAAACCAGATGGATGTCGCTGTAATGAACAAGTTTGCATTTCAAACAAGTCTGACGTAGAACGCTGCTCTCAACGAGGGGAAGCCCATCATGCCGTCATCTGAAATCCGCCCCATCGGCCGTTCGCATCGGTTCGGCGCGCGCAAGGCCGGAGCTCTGGCGATCAGTCTGCTGGCGTTCGCCGCCGGGAGCACGTCAGCGGCGGCCCAGGGCGCGGTGAATCCGGCTCCCGCCGCGTCGGGCGGCTATGTCCGCCCGGCGGCTCCGGGTCGACTGGTCGCCATCGCTGACGGTCGCCGGCTGCACATCCTGTGCGAGGGCGAAGGCGGCGGACCCGCGGTGATCTTTGAAGCTGGGCTGTCCCAGTACACCGCCAACACTACCCTGAGGGCGGCCCAGGACGCGATCGCGGGCTTCGCGCGGGTCTGCACCTATGATCGCGCCGGGATGGGCTGGAGCGACCCCGCTCCGGAGAGCTGGAGCTATCCGGACAGGGTGGAAGACCTGCGCGCCCTGCTCACGGCGGCGGGGATCGACGGCCCCTATGTCCTTGTCGCCCATTCAATGGGCGGGCTCCTGGTTCGCGCCTACGCCGCCGCCAATCCCGATCAGGTGGCGGGCCTGGTGCTGGTGGACGCCACTTCGGAACGCAATCTCCCCGAGATCGACGCCGCCCGGGGACCGACCCTTTCGCAGATCGACGCGGCCCTGGCGGTCTCCCGGCCGGGCGTGCCGGTGATCGGCATGCCGGCCGGGACGCCGGCGGAAGTGCAGATGGCCTTCACGCCGGAGGTCCTGCGGGGCGTGAAGGCGGAGTTCGAGGCCCTGGGCCGGCTCGGTCCCGAGACCCTGCCGCCGGGCGGGCCGGGCGCGCTGGGCGACCTGCCTCTGATCGTCATCCGCCGGGGACGGACGATGTCGCCGCCGAGCGAAGCGGATCTGAACCATCGTCAGGGCCAGGAGGATCTGGCCGCCCTGTCCTCGAACAGCGTGCTGATCGTCGCGGAGAACAGCGGCCACACCATTCCGCTGGATGAGCCGCAGGTCGTGGCCGACGCGGTGCGCCGCCTGCTCGACGCCCTGAAATCCAACAACCGACGCCTGTGAAAGAGACCGGTTCAATGACCCATTCCGAAATCCGTCCACCCGAACGCCTTCATGGCCTCGACGCCCTGCGGGGCGGCGCGCTGTTGCTGGGCGTCGTCCTGCACGCCAGCCTGTCCTTCTTCCCCCAGCAGATCTGGATCGTCGCCGACGACAGCCGGTCGATCGGGGCGGCCTGGCTTTTCTTCGCCATCCACCTGTTCCGAATGACGGCCTTCTTCCTGATCGCCGGCCTGTTCGCCCACATGATGCTGAGCCGCAAGGGCTGGTGGGGCTTCGCGCGGGACCGGGCGGTGCGCATCACCGGGCCGCTGCTGGCCTTCTGGTTCCCCGTCATGGCGGGGATCGTGACGGCCCTGGTCTGGAACGCCCACGCCAACGGGATGATCGTCCCGGGCGCGCCGCCGCCGCCGCCGCCGACCTATGACTGGACCAATGTCCCGCTGACCCACCTGTGGTTCCTGTACGTCCTGTCCCTGTTCTGCATTGCGACCCTGATCCTGCGCGCGCCCTTCGCGGCGCTGGACCGCAATGGCGGCTGGGGCCGGGTGGTGGACCGGATCACGGGCGCGCTGATCGGCTGGTGGACGCCCGTCCTGATGGCCGCGCCGCTGGCGCTGGCGCTTTGGCTGGACCCGAAATGGATCGCCTTCTTCGCCGTGCCGACGCCGGATGCGGGACTGGTCCCGCACACCGCCGCCCTGGTCGGCTTCGGGTCGGCCTTCGGGCTGGGCTTCCTGCTGGATCGGCGGCGCGAGCTGCTGGACAGGATCGCCGCCTGGTCGCCGATCTTCCTGCTCGTCGCCGTGGCCTCGGGCGTCGCGGCCTATGAACTGGCGGGCGGACCGAAGCTGGCGCCGATGGTCGAGCCGACCACGACCAAGGCGATCGCCGCCGCCGTGTGCGCCCTGGCGGTCTATTCGTCCGCCTTCGCCGCCCTGGGCCTGAGCCTGCGGTTCCTGTCCGGCCATAGCCCGGTCCGCCGCTACCTCGCCGACGCCTCCTACTGGGTCTACATCCTGCACCTGCCGCTGGTCATGCTGGCCCAGGTGTGGGTGCAGGACTGGCCCGCGCCCTGGTGGATCAAGCTGGCGGGCGTGTCGCTCGGCGTCTTCGCCGTCTGCCTGGGCTCCTATGAGTTGCTCGTGCGGCACGGCTTCATGGGCAAGTGGCTGAACGGCCGCCGCATCCCGTGGCGTCGTCGGGCTGAACCTGAGGCGGTTCCCGCCGAATAACTTGCCAACCCCTTCCGGCTCGTCCACCCCGATGGACGAGCCGGTTCGGAGAGAGTCGCCATGCCCGCCAAGCCCCGTCTGCATTCGCCCGAGGACGACCTCGCCTTCATGCGCTCGATCGTCGAGGGCGGCGGGCGCGTGCCCATGACGCTGGCGGTCTGCTACCTGGCCGGCGGCCTGATCTACGGCGCCCAATGCCTGTTCCACCTCGGTCAGGTCTTCGGAGTGGTCCGCCTGCCGGACCTGGCCAATCTGATCATCGTGGTCGGCTTCACCGCCGCCTTTCTGGTCGTCCTGACCTGGGCGATCCTGCGGGATCGCAAGCAGGGCGCGCTCAATCGGGGCCCGACGGCGTCGCGCACGCTGAGCGCGGCCTTCAGCGCCACCGGCATGGCCAATACGGCGGTGATCATCGTTTTCGCCGTGGGCGCGATCCGGGACAAGGATTTCGCCATCTGGCTCTATTACGCCGCCATCGTCTTCGCGCTTCAGGCCGCCGCCTGGTACGTGGCCTGGATGCTGAAGCGGAAGGGCTGGATGCTGGCCACCGCGCTGGGCGGCTGGGTCACGGCGGTCGCCCTTGGGGTGCTGGTGCGCCAGCCGCTCGCCTATCTCGGCGTCTGCACCATCGCCCTGTTCCTGCTGTTCGCCCTGCCGGGCCTGATCCTGTTCCGCGACGCCCGCGCCGGATCGAAGGCGGTCTGAGCCATGGGACTGGCGGATCTCGGACGGATCGACGAGGTCATCCACGGTCGCATGCGGCTGGGGATCATGGTCTATCTGGCCGACGCCGACACCGCCGACTTCACCGAGCTGAAGACCGTGCTGGAGGCGACGCAGGGCAATCTGTCGGTCCACCTCAAGAAGCTGGAGGAGGCGGGCTATGTGGCCATCGACAAGAGCTTCAAGGACAACAAGCCGCTGACCCGCGTCTCCATCACCCCAACCGGCCGCAAGGCGTTCGGCGCCTATCTGGATGCGCTGGGCGGACTGATCGGGAGCAAGGGCTGATGGCGCCGGTCATCGTCGATCCCGCCCGCGTCCGCGAGTTCGAGGACGCCGACGCCTTCTACGCCTGGCTGGCGAGGAACCACGACCGCGAGCCCGAGGTCTGGATCAAGATCCACAAGAAGGGCTCGGGCCTGAAGTCGATCAATCACATCGAGGCCATCGAGACCGTTCTGTGCTGGGGCTGGATCGACGCCATCCGCAAGGGCTTCGACGACAAGAGCTTCCTTCAGCGCTACGTCCCGCGCGGGAAGAAGAGCACCTGGAGCCAGGTCAACGTCGACAACATCGCCCGCCTGATCGCCGACGGCCGCATGACCGAACACGGCCTGAAGCAGGTCGAGGCGGCCAAGGCCGACGGCCGCTGGGACGCCGCCTACCGCATCAAGGGCTCGACTGTCCCAGATGACCTCCAGGCCGCCATCGAGGCTGATCCGCAGGCCAGGGCCTTCTTCGCGACCCTGACCGCCCAGAACCGCTTCGCCCTGATCTTCCGCCTGCAGGCCCTCAAGACCGAGGCGGGCCGCGCCAAGCGCATCGCCGCCACCGTCGAGATGCTGCGCAAGGGCGAGACCGTCTATCCGCAGGGCAAGGGCTGATGGCCGTGCTTCGCCCCCATCCCCGACCGAGGGTCATGGGCATTGTCAACGTCACGCCGGACAGCTTCTCGGACGGTGGGCGGCACGACACGGTCGAGGCGGCGATCGCGCACGGACTGGAGCTGGTCCGGCAGGGCGCGGATATCCTCGACATCGGCGGCGAGAGCACGCGGCCGGGGGCCGAGCCGGTCAGCATCGAGGACGAGATCGCCCGCACCGCCCCGGTGATCGCCGGCCTGCGCGCGCACTGGGCCGGGCCGCTCAGCATCGACACCATGAAGCCCGAGGTGGCGGCCGTGGCCGTCGGCGCCGGGGCCAATCTCTGGAACGACGTCTCGGCGCTGGGCTTCTCGCCCCGCAGCCTGCCGACCGCCGCCGATCTCGGCTGCGACGTGGTGCTGATGCACATGAAGGGCGAGCCGCGGACCATGCAGGACGCGCCGCATTACGACGACGTGGTGTCCGAGGTCGCCGACTGGCTGGCGCTGCGGGCGGGCGAGGTGATGGCGGCGGGCGTGGCGCCGGACCGCATCTGGCTGGATCCCGGCATCGGCTTCGGCAAGACCCTGGCGCACAACCTGGCCCTGACCGCGCATCTGGAGCGGATCGGCGCGACCGGCCTGCCGATCCTGTACGGAGCGAGCCGCAAGCGCACCATCGCCGCTGTCGATCCCACGGCGGCCGAGGCTTCAGACCGCCTGGGCGGCTCACTGGCCCTGGCGCTGGAAGCGGCGCGGCGCGGCGCGGCCGTCATCCGGGTCCACGACGTGCGCGAGACGGTTCAGGCGCTGGCCGTGCAGGCCGCCGTCACGGCGGCTCAGTAGGCGGCTCGGGCGGGCGCTTCTCCCTCGACCCAGCCTTGGGCGAACGCGTTCACATCCTCCATCTGGCGGCTAAGGACGCCCAGCCAGCCGCCAGTCCACGTACCGAAGGCCTCTGTTCCGTCCGGCCGCTTCAGGCTCTCCGGCAGGGTCCGGATCAGATAGACCGGGTTCTCGTTCGCATCGTACGCTTGGCCAAGGGCCGTGAAGTCCTCGCCGGACATCTGATAGACTGGCCGCCCTTGCCGGGCCAAAGTCACGCGACCGAACTTGCGACCCTTCATCGTCGCGGCGACCTGGAAGAGCGCCCTCATCAGGTCCACCGGGGCGGCGGTATCCACCGACACCAGATCGATCGTGATGTCGCGAGGATGAATGAGCCAGGACCGGTAGACGTGCACCTGCGCCGCGTCGGCGTTCCTGCTGTCCTTTGACAGAGCGGACGCCGCCGGCGCCCAGACACTCAAGTTGAAGACAGCGATGGCGCTGAGGACTGCGGCGGCGATCCATAGCCCCGACCTTCGCCGACTGGCCGGAGCGGTTGCTGGCGGGTCTGATTGTTCGGTCATGGTGCGGCCTCCCCGGCCGGATCATTGTCCGAACACGCCCCTCCCGCAATCCGTGTTTATCCGCCGGCCGTCACGGCAGCCGGGTGAGCAGCCGCGCGCCGCGGCCCATGGTGAACCAGGCCCAGGTCCAGTTGACGTAGACCGCCGCCCGGCTGCGGAAGTCGATCAACAGCATCAGGTGGACCAGCGACCACGCCAGCCAGGCGATGAACCCCTTCAGCTTCCACGGCCCCAGCAGGGCCACGGCGCGGGAGCGGCCGATCACCGCCATCGTGCCCCAGTCGTGATAGCGGAACGGCGCCGGATCGGGCCGTCCCTCCGCCCGGGCGCGGACCAGCCGGCCGACCCACTTGCCCTGCTGCTTGGCCACGGGCGCGAGGCCGGGCAGGGGCTTGCCGTCCTGCCGGTAGCTGGCCACGTCGCCCAGGGCGAAGACGTTCTCCATCCCCGGAACGGCGCAGGTCGCATCGACCACGACGGCGCCGTTGCGCACCGCCTCCGCGCCCAGCCACTGGGCCGCCGGCCGGGCTTCGACCCCCGCGCTCCACAGCACGGCGGCGGCCTCGATGGTCTCGCCGCCGGCGCGCACCAGGCCGTCAGAGATGGCCTCCACCGCCGTTCCGGTGCGGACCTCGACGCCCAGTTCCTCCAGCGCCCTTTCGGCATAGGCGGACAGGTCCTCGGGGAAGGCGGCGAGCACGCGCGGCCCCGCCTCGAACAGGATGACCCGCGCCTGCGTCGGGTCGATGCGGCGGAACTCGTTGCGCAGGGTCATCCGCGCCATCTCGGCGATGGTCCCGGCGGTCTCCACCCCCGTCGGCCCGGCCCCGACCACGACGAAGGTGGTCAGCCGGCGCGCCTGCGCCGGATCGTCGGCCAGTTCCGCCCGTTCGAAGGCGGCCAGCAGCTTGCGGCGGATGGTCAGGGCGTCGTCCAGCGACTTCAGCACCTCGGCGTCGTCCGACCATTCGGGATGGCCGAAGAAGCTGTAGGCGGCGCCCGTCGCCAGGATCAGCCAGTCATAAGGCTGGTCCGGCCCGTCCTTCAGCCGCACGCATTTCGCCGCCGCATCGACCGCCGTCACCTCGCCCATCAGGACGGTGACGTTCTTCTGGCCCTTCAGCAGGGTGCGCGAGGCGGTGGCGATGTCGGCGGGCGACAGGGCCGCGGTGGCGACCTGGTAGAGCAGGGGCTGGAACAGGTGATGGTTGGTGCGGTCGATCAGCACCACGTCCACATCGGCGCCCTTGAACGCCTTGGCGGCGGCCAGCCCCCCGAAGCCGGCCCCGACGATCACCACGGTCTTCCTCGACACGACGGCTCTCCTGTTTCGATATTCCCTATGTAGTGAATACCGCGCCGGAAAGCCCGTCAGATCGTCTGGTAGAGCATGATCAGGTTGCCGCAGGTGTCGTTCAGCGTCGCGGCGCGCACCGCACCCATATCGGCGGGCGGGCCGCGGAACGCGACGCCCAGTCCGGTCAGGCGTTCGTAGTCGGCGTCGATGTCGTCCACCTCGAAGGCGGTCCATGGGATGCCCTGCTCGACCATCCAGGCCTGGAAGGCCGCCACCTCCGGCTTGGTCGAGCCGGGCTCGATCGACAACTCGACCCCGTTGGGATCAGCCGGTGAGACGACGCTCAGCCAGCGGACCGGTCCCATCGGAATGTTCTGCTTCACCTGGAAACCGAGCTTGTCGACGTAGAAGCGTTCGGCCTTGTCCTGATCGGGCACGGAAATGCTGGTCAGTTTGATGCGGATCATCGGTCCCCTCCTTCAGGTCTTGCGGCGGTAGGTCGTGGTGGTGAAGTCGCGCCACTGTCCGTCCTGGCCGAGCACGCGCCCGGTCAGCCGGCGCTCGTCGGGCGAAAGGATTTCGAAGACGTCGTCGTAGTCCGTCTCCTCGCCCTCGATATCGAAGCTGGGACCCCGGCTGCGCATGTGCAGCCGGCCGTCCTCGACGGCGCCGTCATAGGTCCACAGAGTGGGGTGTTCCCAGCTTACGAAATCGCCCGTGACCCTGCCCGTCGCCGGATCGAACGCGAACTGGAAGCGGACGTCGTCGCTGGATTCGATGATGATCCAGGCGCCGCGGCGCGTGACGGTCTCCACGCCCGTGCGGCGCTGAGAGGGATCGTCGGGGATCGTGCGGCCGTCGAATGTCCACTCGCCGATCAGTTGGTCGAGCCAGTCGCTCATGATTGATCTCCAGTTGGTGACGCCTCCACGGTCCTCGCGAGGCCGTCCAGGATCATGGTCCAGCCCTTGGAGGCGCCCTCGACGAAGTGCGCCCATTCGTCCGGCAGGGCGTGTTCGAGCAAGACAAGGCAGCCGTCGCCGGCAGGCCGGAACGTCACGGTGACGATGATCGACGGGTCGTCGGCGTATCGGGTCTCGAACACGATGCGGTGCGGCCGGTCGATCTCGATGAAGACGCCGTGATGCTCGGCGAGGTCTTCACCGCGTCGTTCGAACAGCTCGATCACCCCGCCCGGACGGGGCTCATAGCGGACATGCTCCATCACGCCCGTGGGGGTCGCGTATAGCCATTCGCCGACATGGGCGGGATCGAGGAAGGCGTCGAACACCCGCTCCGGCGGATGGCGGAACCGCTTCTCCACACGTACGCCCGTCATGCCGACCATCCCGGTACACGGTGCTCGGGGAAGCGATCGGCGATGAAACCCGGCTCGATCCCGTGCTCCAGCCAGATCTTGGCCCCGGCCATGACCAGGGCGAAGCCGCCGGTGGAATCAAGAGCCTCGGCGACGCCGTCCGCGTCGTCCGTGAAGCCGCGGTTCTGGACCGTGACCCACGCGTGGTCGCCCCGGGGCTCGAACAGCCACTCCACCTCGGTCGGGGACGATGTGTTGTCCCAGTCGATCAGGATGCGGCGGTTCGGCTCGACGGCCTTGACCACGACCTCGGTCGAGACGCCGTACATGGCCCAGGTCCAGGTCAGGGTCGCGCCGGGCTCCAGCCGCCCGCCGCCGTCGGTGAACCAGAAGCGGCGGGTGATCGCCGGATCGATGAAGGCCTCGAACACCTCGGCGACGGGCCGGCGGATCAGCATGCCGGCGGCGGCGACCGGGGCGGTCATCTGGTGGTCCAGTCGTTGGTGTGGCCCGCGTCCTGAGCGCCCTCCAGCCGCGCGCCATAGGCGTCGCGCAGGGCGAACCAGCGGTCCCAGTTCCACGGATGCCGCACGCCGCGCACCGCGTCGTCCAGGCCTTCCATGTGATGCTGCCAGCCGCTGAGCACATTGGCCCGCGCGCCCGCCCAGGTTTCCGGCACCTGGTGCACCAGCGTCAGGTGGGTGCCGTCGCCGTCCGGCTCGAGCCGCCACGAGACGACCGAGTCCGGATTGCTGCCGAAGGTGTGCTCGAAGCGGCTGTAGGGCTGCACCGTCAGCACCTCGTTCGACTGCCGGCGCTTCTCCGGAATGTCGGGCATGAAGTCATTGTCGGGCTGGCGGAAATTGAGCTCCATCTTCCCGCCGGGGGCCAGTTCGATCTCGGCCTCGGCCAGCCAGCAGGCCAGGCCGTCGCCCGTGGTCAGGGCCTTCCAGACCCGCTCGGGCGAATGGCGCAGGCGGCGCTCGAAGCGGATCTCCCAGCCGTCCTCCACCCGGCGGATGGCGCCCGCGTCGGCCCCGAGGGCGACGGGCGGATAGGTGGTGTCGGTCATTGCGGAAACTCCCTGTCGAGGTGCGCCTCCAGCGCATCCAGCGTGCTCGTCCAGAAGCGGCGATAACCCGCCAACCACTGGTCCAACTCCTTCAGCGGCGCGGGGTTGAGGCTGTAGAGCCGCCGCGTCGCGTCCTTGCGCACGGTCACCAGTCCGGCCTCACGCAGCACCGACAGGTGTTTGGACACCGTCGGCTGGGCGATGGGCAGGGCGTCGACGAAGTCCCCGGCGGGGCGTTCGCCGTCCGCCAGCATGGCTAGGATGGCCATGCGGTGCGGTTCGGAGAGCGCTTGAAGGGCGGCGTACATAAGTATTGCCTATCGGCAATATAGCCGTAGGGCAATGAAAAATGTGCACTTGGAAAAAAAGCGAGTGCACATTGTGCACTTTTTCTCGTTCAGGTGAGGGTGGCCGTGGCGGCTCGCCTCTCCCGAGCGGAAATTGAGTAGCACTCGACCCCGTCAGTTTTGGTCGTAGCGGGATCGGACTTGTCCCGACCTTCGGACTCGGCCATCTGCGGGGCATGACTTCCTCCCTCGGACGCGTCCTGATCATCGCCGGCTCCGACTCGGGCGGCGGGGCGGGAATTCAGGCGGACATCAAGGCCGTGACCGCCCTGGGCGGCTATGCGGCGACGGCCATCACCGCCATCACGGTCCAGAACACCCTGGGCGTCCACGGCGTGCATCCCCTGCCGCTGGACCTGATCGAGGCCCAGGCCCGAGCGGTGCTGGACGACATCGGGGCCGACGCGATCAAGACCGGCATGCTGGGATCGACCGAGGTGGTCGAGCGGGTGGCGGCCATTCTGGACACCTCCGACGCCCTGACCGTCGTCGACCCGGTCATGATCGCCAAGGGCGGCCACCCGCTGCTGCCCGATGAGGCGGTGCAGGCCGTCCGCACATTGATGATCCCGCGCGCCACCCTGCTGACTCCCAATGCGCCCGAGGCCGAGGCCCTGACCGGGCTGACGGTCGCCGATCTCGACGGCCAGCGCCGGGCGGGCGAGTTCCTGCTCGGCATGGGCGCCAAGGCGGTGCTGATAAAGGGCGGCCACGTCCCGGGCGAGACCGTGGTCGACGTGCTGGTCACCCCGAACGGCGAGACCCTGCTGGAGGGCGAACGCGTCGATACCCGCCACACCCACGGCACCGGCTGCACCCTCGCCAGCGCCTGCGCCGCCGGCCTGGCGCGCGGCCTGACCCTGGAAGTCGCGGTCGCCGAGGCCTGGGCCTATGTCGCCGAGGCCATCCGCCGCGCGCCCGGCCTGGGGGGCGGCCACGGCCCGCTGGATCACGGCTGGACGCTGCGGAAATGAGCGATCTCGAGGCTCGCCTCGCCGACGTCGTCCGCGCCAACCCGGATCTGATGCACGTCCTGAAGACGGTGCGCGCGCTCGGCCTCAATGACTGGCGCGTCTTCTCCGGCGCCGTCTACCAGGCGGTGTGGAACGACGTCACCGGCCGACCGGCGGGCTACGGGATCAAGGACTACGACCTGGGCTATTTCGACCCGGATGTCAGCTGGGACGCCGAGGACGTCGTCATCAAGCGGGTCGCCGCCGCCTTCGAACCGCCCTTCCGCGACATCGTGGAAGTCCGGAACCAGGCCCGCGTCCACCTGTGGTTCGAGGACCGCTTCGGCGAACCCTATGACGCCCTGCCCGACACCGATACGGCCCTGAGCCGCTTCGTCGCCCCGGCCTTCTCCATCGGGATCCGGCTGGAGGAGGACGACGCCATCAGCGTCGCGGCGCCCTTCGGCCTGGAGGACATGTTCGACATGGTCCTGCGCCCCAATCCCAACCGCCCGCTGGCCAAGGGGTGGGACAAGGTGGTGGCGAGCGCGCAGGGGCGATGGCCGGAGCTGACAGTCGTTCGGCCATGACCCCAAAGCCCTTGCCCGACACCGATCGCTTCGTCGTCATCTCGGGTTGCTCGGGTGGTGGCAAGTCGACGCTTCTGGCGGAGCTGGCGCGGCGAGGTCATTCCGTCGTTGAGGAGCCGGGCCGGCGCATCGTCAGGCAGGCGTCGGAAGACAATGACCCATCCCTGCCTTGGCGAGATCTCGCCGCCTTCGCTCGCCGCGCGGCGGACATGGCGTCGGCGGATCGAGAGACCGCGCCGGCGGCGGGGTGGGTCTTCTTCGACCGGAGCCTGGTGGATGCGGCGGCGGCGCTGCAGCACGCGACGGGCGAAGCCGCCGTCGAACGCCTGGGCCGGGACCATCGCTATAATCCGGAAGTGTTCCTGACGCCGCCCTGGCCCGAAATCCGCGTCACCGACGCTGAGCGACGGCAGGGGTTCGACGAGGCTGTGCGGGAGTATGATCGCCTGATCGAGGCCTACAAATCGCTCGGCTATCAGATCGTCGATCTGCCCAAAGTCAGTGTCACTGAGCGTGCCGACCTGATCCTGCGAAGTCTGAACGCTCAAGGGAAGAACCGATGAAGCAGTGGACTGTCGACGCCTTCGCCGCCGCGCCCTTCCGGGGCAATCCCGCCTGCGTGGTCGAGCCCTTCGACCGATGGCCGGACACCGGATGGATGCAGGCGTTGGCGAAGGAGAACAATCAGGCCGAGACCGCCTTCCTGCTGCGCACCGCCGATCCCGCGCGCTTCGGCCTGCGCTGGTTCACCCCGGGGACGGAGGTCGATCTGTGCGGCCACGCCACCCTGGCCGCCGCCCATGTCCTGCTGGCGGAGACGGGTCTGGAGGCCGAAGCCCTAACCTTCGACACCCGCTCGGGGCCGCTGATCGTGCAGGCGTCGGGGCAGGGGTATGAGATGGATTTTCCCGCCGATCCGCCGCGCCGCACCGGGCCGGTCGAGGGGCTGGCGCGGGCGCTGGGCGTCGAGCCGGTCGAGGTCTGGGCGGGGCGCTATCTGGTCGCCGTGCTGGCGGACGCCGCCGCCGTCCATGCGGTTTCGCCCGACATCCGCGCCCTGGCCGCCTTGCAGGGCGAGGCAGGGGAGGCCGGGCAGGTCATCGTCTGCGCCCGCGCCGATGCGCCTGACGGCGTCGATGTGGTCGACCGCTTCTTCGCGCCGGGCTGCGGCATCGACGAGGACCCCGCCACCGGCTCGGCCCACTGCATCCTGGCGCCGCTCTACGCCGACAAGCTGGGCCGTCCGGACGTGCGTTTCCGCCAGGTCTTTCCGGGGCGGGGCGGCGACATCGAAACGGTGCTGAACGGCGACCGGGTCCTGCTGCGCGGACAGGCGGTGACGGTGATCGAAAGCATGCTCAGGCTCTGAACGGCGAAAGGGGCGCGACCCTTTCGGATCGCGCCCCTCAGACGCCGGATAGGACGTCAGAGCTTAGTGGCGGCGGCCGTCGCGGTCGCGGCGCTCTTCGCGGACCTGGCGCGACAGCTGGTCATAGCGGCGGTCCAGGTCCTGACGCTCGCGGGCCGACAGGCCGCCGCGCTGGTAGCTATACTCGAGGCGGACCAGCGAGTTCAGCTCAGCCCGCAGGCGGCTGGCCTCGCGGCGGCTCAGCTGGCCGTTGCGCTGACCGACGTCGATGCGCTGGTCGAGGTTGTATTTGCGCTGGGCGATCGGCTGCCAGCCGCGGTGGTTCTGCTCGTAGCGGGGACCGCCGCGATCATGGCCGCGATCGTGCTGGCCGTAGGACTGGGCGGCGGCGGGGACCGCGACGGAAGCCGCGGCCAGGACGAGGGCGGGGATAAGGGCTTTCTTGAACATCGGGTCTCTCCTTGGCTTGGCGCAACCGGATGGGCTGCGTTGACCCGGATAAGAGCAGCCCCGGCCTGAGCCCGACCTGAACAGCCGAAGTCAGTTAACGTTCATCTGCATGAAATCGGCGTCACGCCGGCCCAGGCCTGTTCTGGTTTGGGAGAGATGGTCCGCGCACGCGCGCGAGCCACGTCAGGCCGCATGGGGTCGGGAGGTCCCGCCGGGCCGACAGCTCGCGGCCAGAAAAAGATGCTTCGCGCCGACCGGTCGATGCCCGCGAACCGTGAAATATGTCTAGACTGCTCGTTCAGCCGTCGTTCAGAGCCCCGAGACTAGAAACCGATCCATGAACCGGATGTCCGCCCTTGTCGTCGCCGCCTTGCTCGCCGCAGCGCCCTTCCAGGCCGCGGTCGCTCAGGATGGGCCGCGCGGCGATCGCCGTCCGCCGTCCCAGGAGCAGCCGCAGCGCCAGGAACGGCCCCAGATGAGCTCCGCTGAAGCGCAGCGCATCGCCCAGTCGCGGGCGGGCGACGCCCGCTTCGTGGGCTATCGCGGTTTCTCGGGCGGGGCCCATGTGTTCACCTTCGAGCGCGACGGGCGGGTGTTCAACATCTCCGTCGACGCCAGCCGCTAGGATCCGACGATGCGAGTGCTTCTGGTCGAAGACGACGCCGACCTCTCGCGCCAGCTGAAGCTGGCGCTCGGGGATGCGGGCTATGCGGTGGATCACGCGGCGGACGGCGAGGAGGCGCATTTCCTCGGCGACACCGAGCCCTATGACGTCATCGTCCTCGATCTCGGCCTGCCCAAGATCGACGGGGTGTCCGTGCTGGAACGCTGGCGGCGCGAGGGCAAGACCACGCCGGTCCTGATCCTGACGGCGCGCGGCGCCTGGTCGGACAAGGTGTCGGGCTTCGACGCCGGCGCCGACGACTATCTGACCAAGCCGTTCCACACCGAGGAGTTGCTGGCCCGCCTGCGCGCCCTGCTGCGCCGCTCGGCCGGCATCGCCTCGGCGACCCTGTCCTGCGGCGGCCTGCGCCTCGACCCTCGCGCGGCCCGCGCCAGCGTCAACGGCGAACCCCTGCGACTGACGTCGCTGGAGTATCGCCTGCTGCACTATATGATGATGCACCAGGGCCGGGTGATCAGCCGCACCGAGCTGGTCGAGCACCTGTACGATCAGGACTTCGACCGGGATTCCAACACCATCGAGGTGTTCGTCGGCCGCCTGCGCAAGAAGATCGGCTCCGACCGGATCGAGACCGTGCGCGGCCTCGGCTACCGCCTGACGCCGCTGGCCGGGGAGTCTGACGCGGCGTGACCGACACGGCGGGGGAAGGCGAGACCGCGACGGAGCCGAAGACCTGGGGCCGCTGGTTCGGCCGTCCGGGCCGCAGCCTGACCCGGCGCCTGATCTGGCTGGCCGCCGCCTGGATCGTCGTCGCCCTGGCGCTGACCAGCTGGGCCCTGACGAGCCAGTATGAGGAAAGCACCCTGCGTCGCCTGGGCTTTCTCCTGAACCAGACCATCGACGAGGTGGTGCTGGCGACGACGGTGACCCCGGACGGCGTGACCGTCGCCGAGATCAAGGACTCGCAGACCCTTCGCCCGCTGTCCGGCAAGTATTGGGCGGTGGGCGAGCTGGACGGGGAGGGCGGGGTTCGGACGCTGGCCCGTTCGCCCTCGCTGGCGGGCGAGGACCTGAACGTGCCGCCGGGGCTCGGCAACCGTCTGCAGGGCGCGTTCGGCGAGACGATCAGCTACAACGCCCCCGGCCCCATCGACAAGCCGCTGCGCGTCGCCGCCAGCCTGAAGACCATGCCCGGCCGGGATGCGCCGCTGGTGCTCATGGCGGGGGTGGACCGCTCGATGATCGACGCCGACACGCGCCAGTTCGCCACCTTCACCGGGACGGCGCTGCTGATCCTGGGGCTCGGCCTGGTGGTCGCGGTCTTCCTGCAGGTGCAGATCGGCCTGCGCCCGCTTTACAGCCTGCGCAACGAGATCGCCGACGTGCGCAAGGGCAAGGCCGCCCGCATCGCCCGAACCTATCCGCTCGAGATCCAGCCCCTGGCCGAACAGGTCAATCAGCTGCTGGACCACAATCAGGAGACGGTGGAGCGCCAGCGCACCCACGTCGGCAACCTGGCGCACGCCCTGAAGACGCCCCTGTCGGTCATGCTGGCCGAGGCGGGCGCCCAGGAGGGCGACCTGCCCGACATGGTGCGCAAGCAGACCGAGGTGATGAAGGCCCAGGTCGATCACCACCTGCGCCGCGCCCGCGCCGCCGCCCGCGCCCAGTCGCTGGGCGAACGCACCCCCATCGCCGAGGTGCTGGACGAGATGGCCGTCATGCTGGAGCGGGTGTTCGAGGAGAAGGGCGTCGAGATTGACTGGCGCGCGCCTGACGAGCTGGGCTTCCGCGGCGAGCGTCAGGACCTGCAGGAAATCCTCGGCAACCTGATGGAGAACGCCTGCAAATGGGCCAAGCGCCGGGTCCGCATCTCGGCCGGGCCCACCCATCTGGGCCAGATGATCGTGGTGGTCGAGGATGACGGCCCGGGTCTGCCCGAGGAGCAGCGCGCGGCCGCCCTGCAGCGCGGCATGCGCATGGACGAGACCACGCCCGGCTCGGGCCTGGGCCTGTCCATCGTGGTCGAGCTGACCCGCGCCTACGGCGGGAAGATCACCCTGGGCGACAGCGACATGGGCGGGCTCAAGGTCCTGCTGGAACTTCCCACGGCGGAAATCTGACCACAGAACAGTTGGTTAGAGCCTGTTAACCCTGGCTACCCCATTTTGGGGGCCTGCCGGACCTTGCCGGCTCGAAGAGGTCCCATGTCCGGGCTGACCGCCGCCCATCGCGTCGCGCTGGCCGCCCTGATCGGGCGGTGCCCGGAGACCGTCCTGAAGTCCGTCTCCGCCGCCGTCGCCGCCCTGCCGGGCGGCCGCGCCGCCGAGCTGCGCCTGATGCTGGCCGAGGAGATGCGCGATCGCGCCCGTCGCGCGGTGGTCCTGGCGCCGATCGCCCGCATGTTCCAGCCCCGCGCGGACGGCATCGCCGCCCTGGGTTTCCCGCCTGCGGTCCTGCCCCGCCTGTGGCGCGCGGCCATCGAACGCGAGCCGGATCTGCTGCCGCGCCTGGACACCGACGGGCCGGACGCGGTGGCGGTGGCCAACCGCTTCTGCCTGGCCGCCGCCTGCGCCGTCCGTGACCGGCCCGCCCTGGTCTGGCCCGAGAGCCTCGCGCCCGACCGCAGGGCTCAAGGGCTGATCGACCTGGCCTGTTGTCTCGATCTGGCCCACCTGGCGCGGCGCGGCCTGCCGTCGATCGAGGTCTGGCTCAAACGCCCGGACGGCGATCAGCTGGCCGAGCTGCGCCTGCTGGTGAAGGACTGTTCCGAAATCCATTCCGACGGCGCCACCCGCCTGCTGGAGATGCTGTTCGCCCGGCTGGACGATGCGGTGCTGGTGCTGCGCATCATCACCCGCACCTCGGGCGTGGCGGGCCGTCAGGGCTTTCTCAGCGGTTCGGAGCTGGCTGATTTCGTCGATCGGCTGCTGGCGGGCGTGGACGACCGCGCGGCCCGGCTGGCGGCCTATCGCCCCGACGGAACCGTCGGCGGCGTCGATGCGGTGATCGCCGATCTCGACTGGTGCGCCAGCGTGCTGGCCGAGCTGGACGTGACCCTGACCCTGGATCCGGATTCGGAGTGGGGACGGCGGGTGCGGGACAGCCGGGTCAAGGTCGCCGCCTGGCTGTCGGGCCTGCTCCGCAGCGCCGACAAGGCCGTGGACAAGGCGCTGCCCCTGGCCCGGGTGCAGACCACCGGCCGGATGAGCCGGATGGCCCCGATGCTGGGGGCCGCCGCGCGGGGAGAAGCGGCCGACGCGGCCTTCGCCCTGCTGCGGCTGGTCGGCGCCACCCGCGGCGCCGCCGCCATCTTCGGCGCCGAGGCGGCGCGCAAGGCGCTGGTCGAGGCCCTGAGCGTACGACTGGTCGACTATGCGGACCAGGTGCTGGGCCAGATCAACGACGGCGAGGCCGCCGACGAGGCGCATGCGCTGAAGCTGGTTTCGGTCGCCGCCCGCTATCTGGAACTGATCGACGCCCGCGACCCGGCGCGGACCGTGCGTCGCCGCGCCGCAGTGGCCGGAGGGCCCCCCGTATCGAGCGGGGCCTCGTCGCGGGCGGCCTGATCGGCTACATCGCGCGGCGATGATGTTTTTCTGGATCATGACGGCTCTGCTGGCGGCCCTCGCGGGCCTGCTGGTGCTGACCGGCGCCCGCCGCGGCGCCGACGCCGGCGAGGCGGTCGAGACCGCCGCCGCGGCCGCCGAGCTGGCTGAGCTGGATCGCCTCAAGGCGCGCGGGCTGATGGACGAGGCCGGCTGGGCCGCCGCTCGCGCCGAGGCCGGGCGCCGCATCCTGTCGGGCGAGCGCGCGGTCGCGCCGGTGCGGGCCGGATCTAAGGACCGCGTATGGACCCTGGCCGGGGCGGGCGCGGCCGTCGCGGCGGCGCTGGGGCTGTATCTTCTGGTCGGCACGGTGGGACTGCCGGACCAGGCCTATGAGCGGCGGGTCGACGAATGGGCGGTCCAGCCGGAGGCCCTGGAAGGCCCGCAGATCGCGGCGGTCGTCGCCCGCATCGTGCGCGAGCAACCCGACAATCGTCAGGCCCTGACCATGCTGGGCGCGGCCCGCTTCGACGCGGGCGATCCCATCGGCGCGGCCTCCGCCTTCCGCCGGGCGCTAGCGCTCAACCCCGAGGACGCCCAGAGCTGGGCCCGGCTGGGCGAAAGCCTGGTGCGCGCCAATGACGGCGCGGTCGGGGGCGACGCCGAGGCGGCCTTCCAGGAGTCCCTCAAGCGCGACCCGAACCAGCTGGGGGCCCGCTACTTCCTCGGCGAGGCCGCCCTGGCGCGGGGCGACGCGGCGGGCGTGCGCGCGATGTGGCTGCCCCTGATCGCCGCGCTCGATCCCGCCGATCCGCGCCGGGCCGATCTGGAACGCCGCCTGCCGCCGGGAGGCGCCGCATGAGCTGGCTGCCGAAATCGCCCAAGGCGCGCCGCCGCCTTTGGATCGTCGCCGCCGTGGCGCCTATCCTGGCGCTGGCTGTCGGCCTGTCACTCTACGCCATGCGCGACAGCGTGACCTTCTTCTTCTCCCCGTCCGAGGCCTCTGCGGAGAAGGCGCCGGCCGGCCGGGTCATCCGTCTGGGCGGCCTGGTCGAGATGGGCAGCGTCCAGCGCGACGCCGACGGCCAGGTGGCCTTCGTCGTCACCGACAATGTCGCGGCCACCCGCGTGGTCTACCGCGGCGACCTGCCCGACCTGTTCCGGGAAGGGCAGGGGATCGTGGCCCAGGGCGCCTTCCTGCCGGACCGCTCGTTCCGCGCCACCCAGGTGCTGGCCAAGCATGACGAGACCTATATGCCGCGCGAGGTCGCCGACCGGCTGAAGGCCAAGGGCGAATGGCGTCCCGCCGCCGGAGATCCCGCCTCGTGATCGTCGAAACGGGCGCCTTCGCCCTCATCCTCGCGCTGGCGCTGTCGGTGCTGCAGGCGGTCATGGCGGCCGCCGGACGCCTGCGCCGCAGCCCGGTTCTGGCCGGAGCCGCCAACGGCGCGGCCATCGCCGCGGCGGGCCTGGTCGCCGTGGCCTTCGCGGCCCTGATCTTCGCCTTCGCGGTGTCGGACTTCTCGGTCGCCAACGTCGCGGCCAACAGCCACACCGACAAGCCGATGCTTTACAAGGTCGCCGCCGCCTGGGGCAGCCACGAGGGCTCGCTGCTGCTGTGGTGCCTGGTCATGACCGGGTTCGGCGCGGCGCTGGCGCGAGCGCACAACCTGCCCTTCGGCCTGAAGACCTGCGCGGTGGCGACTCAGGGCCTGCTGGGCGCCCTGTTCCTGGCCTTCACGGTCTTCACCTCGAACCCGTTCACGCGGCTGAACCCGGCTCCCTTCCAGGGCGACTCGCTGAATCCGCTGCTGCAGGATCCGGCGCTGGCCCTGCACCCGCCGCTGCTCTACCTCGGCTATGTCGGCTTCTCGGTCTGCTTCTCGCTGGCCGTCGCCGCCCTGATCGAAGGGCGCGCCAACGCCAGCTTCTGGCCCGCCTGGGGCCGTTGGGTTCGGCCGTGGGCCTTGGCCAGCTGGGCCTTCCTGACCGTCGGCATCATGCTGGGCAGCTTCTGGGCCTACTATGAGCTGGGCTGGGGCGGCTGGTGGTTCTGGGACCCCGTCGAGAACGCCTCCTTCATGCCCTGGCTGGTGGGCGCGGCCCTGCTGCACAGCGCCGTGGTCACCGAGCGGCGCGGAGCGCTGGCGGGCTGGACCACCTTCCTGGCCCTGCTGGCCTTCACCTTCTCCATGC
This sequence comes from Brevundimonas sp., assembly GCF_023259385.1. Classification (GTDB taxonomy): domain Bacteria; phylum Pseudomonadota; class Alphaproteobacteria; order Caulobacterales; family Caulobacteraceae; genus Brevundimonas. Next base: position 22,105 of record NZ_JAHFPF010000015.1, read on the forward strand.
TGGGGGCGTTCCTGGTGCGCTCGGGCGTGCTGACCAGCGTGCACGCCTTCGCCGTCGATCCCGAGCGCGGGATGATGCTGCTGGCTATCCTGGGCGGGACCGCCGGACTGGCCTTCGCCCTGTTCGCCTGGCGCGCGCCGCAGCTGAAGGGCGGCGGCCTGTTCGCCCCGGTCAGCCGGGAGGGCGCGCTGGTCATCAACAACCTGTTCCTCACCGCCGCCGCCGCGACGGTGCTGCTGGGCACCCTCTATCCGCTGATCCTGGAGGCCGCGTCGGGCGCGACCATCTCGGTCGGCCCTCCCTATTTCGCCCTGACCTTCGTGCCGCTGATGGCCGTGGCCCTGCTGATCCTGCCCGCCGGGCCGCTGCTGGCGTGGAAGCGCGGCGACCTGAAGGGGGCGAGCCAGCGGCTGGCGGTCGCCGCCGCCCTGACCGTGGTGATGGCGCTTCTGGCCTTCGCCGTGTTCGAGCCGCGCAAGGCCCTGTCGGCGGCGGGCGTCGGCCTGGGCGCCTGGCTGATCCTGGGCGCGCTGGCCGAGACCGCCGAGCGCATCCGCCTGTTCCGCGCCCCTCTGGCTGAGACGCTGCGCCGGGCGAAGGGCCTGCCGCTGGGCGCCTGGGGCATGACCCTGGCCCACGCCGGGCTGGGCGTCTTCGTGCTGGGGGCCGTGGTCGAGACCGGCTATCGCGTCGAGGCGGCCCGTCCGCTGGCCGTCGGCCAGTCGGTGCAGGCAGGGAAGTGGACCGTGACCCTGGATCAGGTCCGCATCGTCGAGGGGCCGAACTATCTGGCTGAGCAAGGGAAGCTCAGCGTCGCCACGCCCGGCGGCCGCACGCGCGAGGTGACCGCCGAGCGGCGGTTCTTCCCGGCGGGCGGCCAGACGACGACCGAGGTCGGGCTCGATTTCCGCGGGCTGGACGACGTCTATGTCGTGGTCGGCGAACGGGCGCGGGCGACGGACGGCCAACCCGCCTGGAACGTGAGGGTCTGGTGGAATCCGTGGGCGCGGCTGATCTTCCTAGGGCCGCTGATCATGGCGCTGGGCGGGGTGTTGTCGCTGATGGACCGTCGGTTGCGGCTGGCCGTGAACGCGAGGAATGCGGCATGAAGCGCGCCCTGCTGATCGCGGTCGCCGCCGTGGGGCTGATGGCCGCCGAGCCGCCGCCCGCGCCGGACCGGCCCCTGCCGGATGCGGCCCAGGAAGCCCGCGCCCAGCGCCTGTTCGACGACATCCGCTGCGTCGTCTGCCAGCACGAGGCCATCGCCGACAGCCCGGCGGGCATCGCGGCCGACATGCGCGGCCTGGTGCGCGAGCAGATCGCCGCCGGCCGCACGGACAAGGCGATCCGCGAGGACCTGGTGCGCCGTTACGGCGACTTCGTCCTGTTCAAGCCGCCGGTGCGGATCGGGACCTGGCTGCTGTGGTTCGGACCCCTGGCGATGTTGCTGGCGGTGGGCGCCGCGCTGCTGGTCTTCGCGCGTCGCCGGAAGATGGAGATTTCTCCGCTTTCGTCTGATGAGGAGGCTCGACTGGCCGATATTCTCGCCGGAGAGCAGCTTCGCCGCGATCCTGACGCAAAGCCGTCCGACGACTGACGCGGGGCAGGAGCCATCATCGCGCCGTGGCGTTGGTGAGATCCACAAACGCTCTATATTCATCGCCGTAACGGGCGCATTCGTCGCCCGGCAAGAGGATCGCAAGACCGCCTATGATGAAGCGCAAGGAATTCATGCTCGGAGCCGTCGCCGGCCTGGCCTTCGCCGCCGCCGCGACCGCGGGTGGAGTGATCGACTGGCCGGCCGCCCATGCCGACCCCGTCGCGGGCGTCAGTGGACGTCTGATCCCCAGCGCCGGCGCCGCCGGCCTGAACTTCGCGCCGCCGCAGGGCGCGCCGCTGAGCTTCGCCGACATCTTCGCCCAGGTCGCTCCGGCGGTCGTGCAGATCGACGTAAAGACCCGCGTGCAACAACCGCGCGGCGGTTTCATCCAGATCCCGGGCCTCGGCCCTGTGCCGGTTCCGGCTCCGAACGGACAGGGCGAAGGCGAAGACGGCGAGGGCGCGACCGCCCTGGGCGCCGGTTCGGGCTTCTTCATCTCGGCCGACGGCTTCATCGTCACCAACAACCACGTCGTCGCCGACGCGGTCGAGATCAGCGTCAAGCTGGCCGACGGGCGTGAGATGGCCGGCCGGATCATCGGCCGCGACGAGGCGACCGATCTGGCCGTCATCAAGGTGGACGGTTCGGACTTCCCGTTTGTCAGCTTCGAGGAGACGGCCCAGCCCCGCGTGGGCGACTGGGTCATCGCCGTGGGCAACCCCTTCGGCCTGGGCGGCACCGCCACGGCCGGCATCGTTTCGGCGCAGGGGCGGAATCAACTGGATCGGGATACGCCCTACACCGACTACATCCAGATCGACGCCGCCATCAACCGGGGCAACTCGGGCGGCCCGACCTTCGACATCTACGGGCGCGTCATCGGCGTGAACTCGGCCATCTACTCGCCGTCAGGCGGTTCGGTCGGCATCGGCTTCGCCATCCCCGCCTCGGTCGCCAAACCGATCACGGATCGGTTGATGCGTGGTGAAAGCATTGAGCGCGGCTACCTTGGTGTCGAGATCGGGCCGATCGACCGCACCTGGGTGGGACCATTGGGGCTTCAGAGCCGCGATGGGGCCTATGTGAACAGCGTCACGCCCGGTGGTCCGGCCGAACGCGGTGGTCTGCAACAAGGCGACGTAGTTCTGAGCCTGAACGGCCAGAAGATCACGGACTCCAACGACTTGACCCGTCGAGTCGGGCAGGCGAGACCCGGCGACAACCTGCGGCTGGAAGTTCTGCGCGACCAGCGCCGCCAGACGATCAACGTCCGCTCTGGTACGCGCCCCTCGGTCGCGGAGCTGAACAATGACGGCAGCACGGCTCCGGGCGACGAGCCCACTCCGGGCGGCGTCACGGCGGGTACGGCTGTCGGCGGCCTGACCGTCGCCGCAATGAGCCCGGCCTTGCGTCAGCGCTACGACATCCCCGCCAACGTCAACGGCGTGGTGATCACCCAGCAAGGGCGCGGCGACAACCGCGTCTATCAGCCGGGCTTTGTGATCATGCGGACGGGACGCGGCCCGGTGACCTCGGTCGCCGACTTCCAGGCCGCCGTTCAGGCGGCGCAGGCCGCGGGCACGGGGGTCTTCCTCTTGGTCTGGACGCCGCAGGGAAATCAGCCGGTCGTGCTGGACCTTCCGAAGTCTGAATAACGCTTAACTGACTTCATCGCCGCCGATGCGCTAACATCGGCGGCGATTTGCATTCAGGGGCTGATTCCATGCGCATTCTGGTGGTCGAGGACGACGCCGAGG
>NZ_JAHFPF010000228.1 GCF_023259385.1 Brevundimonas sp.
ATCTACGGCATGAATTTCGACCATATGCCGGAGCTCCACTGGATGGGCGGCTATCCGCTGGCGGTGGCCGCCATGGTCATCTCGGCCCTGCTTCCCCTGATGTGGTTCAAGCACAAGGGCTGGCTGTAGAGCTTGACCCGCCCCGCCGGTCGGGGCTTCCTGCCCGCCCTTCGCCGGAGTCCTCCATGCGCCTGCTCGCCCTCGCCGCCTCAGCCCTGATCCTGTCGGCCTGTTCGCAGGGGGCCGAGACGCCCGCCGCGCCCGCCGAGCCCGCCGGGCCGCCGCCGGTGCTATCGGGCGTGAACCTGTCGGAACCGGTGACCGTGTCGGGCACGGAGCCGTTCTGGACGATCAAGCTGACCGGCGCGGAACTGATCTACGAAGGCCTGGATCGCCCCGAGCAACGCGCGCCGCAGCCGAAGATCGAGGTTCAGGGCACCGTCGCCACCTTCCAGACCCAGTCGGCGGCGGGCACGACCTTCGACATCACCCTGACCGCGACCGAATGCAGCGACGGGATGAGCGACCGCACCTATCCGCTGACCGCCGTGGTCAAGGTCGGCGAGGAGACGCTGATGGGCTGCGCGGCCTCGACCGCCGCCCTGGCGCGCGCGGGCGAGAGCGGCCTGGTCGTCTAGAGCGAAATCGGTTGAGTTGGACGCAGTCCAACTCGGCTCAGATTTCGCTCCAGTTTGATGCTGGACCATTTTTTGGATTCAGGTCGATCCGACCTGAAGCAAAAATGGTCTAGACTGTCTGATCCCTGAGGGTGCGCATCACCCCGAGACGGGCGAAGGCGATGGTCAGGGCCTTGCGCCGGGCCGGGGCCAGCGGACTGGACGGCGCCTCGCGCACCACCGCCCCGCCGAAGCCGTCAGCCACGATCAGCCCCGGTTCTTCGGGCAGGACGCCCTGCGGGAACTCGGGCGCGACGGCGAAGTAGAAGGCGTCGCAAAACGGCCCGTACTCATGCCATTTGCGGTCGACGCGATAGTCCTCGATCCCGGACTTCACCTCGACGATGACGATGTCGCCGCGCGGCCCCAGCGCCATGACGTCGGCGCGCCGCCCGTTGGGCAGGCCGACCTCCAGCAAGGGCGCATAGCCCAGATTCAGCATCAGCCGCGCGGCCCCGCGCGTCACCGACAGCGTGGTGTCGGGACGACTGAAGACGAGGTCGATCTGCAGGGCGGCGGCGGCCATCCGCCTTTATGTTCCGGCTCTGTTCACGGTTCAAGAGAGGATTGAGCTTGGCCGCCGAGCGGGTGATAAGCTCGCCTTGAAACGCCCTGAAGGACCCAGTCCATGCCCGAAGACCGCGTCGCCCGACGCAATCGCGGCAACCCGCGCGGCCTCTGGCTGCTGGCGGCGCTCGGCGTAGCGGTCGCCCTGCTCATCGTCGCCGTCGTGCTGAAGTCGATCGCCGCCGATCAGCGCGCCAGCCGCGAGCTGGATGCCGTCGTGGCCCACACGGAAGCGCCGTCGTCCACTCCCGCGCCCGCCCCGCCGAAGGGAGGGGCGGCGCCCTACTGACCGGTCTGCACGACCGCCCCGGTCTCCAGCCCCAGCGCCGCCGCCCGCCGCAACAGATCGGCCCGGACCGCCTCTGACGGGCTCTGGCTGCGATGCCAGATCCACCAATCCGACCGGTTGGGCAGGGACAGGATCGCCCAGCTGTAGTCCGGCGCGTGCGCCTGCACCCGGTAGTTCTGCCCGGCCAGCCCGCCGAAGCTGAGCAGGCCCGTCAGGCTGAAACGCAGGTTGCGGTTCTCGCCGGGGTCGGTGACCCGGGCGTTGGCCCGCAGCGTCTCCACCCGACCGTCAGCGCGGCGGGTGCAGGTCACCACGATGCCGTAGCGGTCGGCCCGCGCCTGGGGCGTGAAGTCGATCTGGGCCCGGCGGCAGTCCTTCTGGACATCGTTGGGACTGCGCGCGATCTCGAACCAGCGGCCGTCGAAGCGGTCCATGTCCACGGCTTGGGCGACAGCGGCGTTCGCGGACAGGGCGCAGGCCAGGGCGAGTACGACAACGGCGGGACGATGAATCATGGCGCAGTTCTCCTGTGGTCCCGACGCCTGTTTACGCGCCAGGGCCCGGATCGGATGCGCCGGTCAGAACCGGGTCAGAGAATGTAGCGGCTCAGGTCGGCGTTCCTGGCCAGGTCGCCGATGCGCTCGCGCACCTTGTCGCCGTCGAAGGTCACGGTCTGGCCGGTCAGGTCCGAGGCCTTGAAGCTGGTCTCTTCCAGCACCCGCTCCAGCACGGTCTGCAGCCGCCGCGCGCCGATGTTCTCGACCGCCGAATTGGCCGCCACCGCCGCGTCGGCCATGGCCTCGACCGCGTCCTCGGTGAAGACCAGCGTCACCTCTTCCGTGGCCAGCAGGGCCTGATTCTGACGGATCAGATTGGCCTCGGGCTCGGTCAGGATGCGCTTGAAGTCGTCCCGGGTCAGGGCCTTCAGTTCGACCCGGATCGGCAGGCGGCCCTGCAGTTCCGGCAGCAGGTCCGACGGCTTGGCCACGTGGAAGGCGCCCGAGGCGATGAACAGCACATGGTCGGACTTCATCGGCCCGTATTTGGTCGAGACCGTGGTGCCCTCGATCAGCGGCAGCAGGTCGCGCTGCACGCCTTCGCGGCTGACATCGCCGCCGCGCGCCTCGGACCGGGCCGCGACCTTGTCGATCTCGTCGATGAAGACGATGCCCTCGTTCTCGGCCAGCAGAAGCGCTTCGTTGGTCAGGCTCTCCTGATCCAGCAGCTTGTCGCTTTCCTCAGTGGTCAGGGGCGCGACCGCGTCCTTGACCGCCAGCCGGACCTTCTTGGTGCGACCGCCGCCCAGCTTGCCCAACATTTCGGACAGGTTGATCATCCCGACGTTGCCGCCGGGCAGGTCCATGCCCTGCATCGGCGAGGCGGTGTCGGCCAGTTCGACCTCGATCTCCTTGTCGTCCAGTTCGCCGGCCCGCAGCTTCTTGCGGAAACTGTCGCGCGTGGCCGGCTGGGAGCCGGGCCCGACCAAGGCGTCCAGAATCCGCTCCTCGGCGGCGCCCTCGGCCTTGGCCTTCACACCCGAGCGACGCTTGTCGCGCACCATGACCAGCGCCGCCTCGACCAGGTCGCGCATGATCTGGTCCACGTCGCGTCCGACGTAGCCGACCTCGGTGAATTTGGTCGCCTCGACCTTCAGGAAGGGCGATCCGGCCAGCCGGGCCAGCCGGCGGGCGATCTCGGTCTTGCCGACGCCGGTCGGCCCGATCATCAGGATGTTCTTTGGAGTCACCTCGTCGCGCAGGTCGTCAGGCACGCGCTTGCGGCGCCAGCGATTGCGCAGGGCGACGGCGACGGCGCGCTTGGCGTCGTCCTGGCCGACGATGAAGCGGTCGAGTTCGGAAACGATTTCGCGGGGAGACAGATCGGTCATGGGACCGAGATAGGACGCCTCAGCCGCCGGCGGGAGGGGGCGCGGCGATCGGCGCGGCGATCAACTGGGCCAGGACGATCTTCCAGCCGCCTTCCTGCCGTTGCCACAGGCGGACGTAGTGACCGGTTCGCGCCTGACCGTCCCGCTCCCACGCCGCCGTCCCATAGGTCCAGACGAGGTCGCCATAGCGGGATGCGCCGCCGCCTTCGGTGGGGCCGAAGCGGAACGTCGCCGGCCACGCCGATAGCGCTTCGGCGAAGGCGGCGCGCCCGATCGCCGGGGGCCTCGGCGCGACGTAGAGACGGCCGTTGTCGGCCATGGCCGCCAGATGGGCCGTCCTCTGGTCGGTCGCGGCCGCCCGGGCCAATTGCACTTCCCTCGCCGTGACATCCCGCATCGCCCATTCGCTGGGAACGCCGGCCGGACGCTCGCCGTTCGGCCCCACCGCGAGCACCAGCTGGGGCCCCGGTTCGAGGATCGCCGGCTCGGTCTCCGGCCCCGGCACGTCCGCCGCGCTCGCGCCCGAACCGCCGTCATAGACCCACTTCCAGGACCCGTCGGGCTGGCGTTGCCAGATCGTGAAATAGTGGCCGGTGCGGCGACCGCCGACCTGCACCCCGCCGGTGGTGAAACCCATGTCGCCCGACCGCGAGACGCCGGCGAAGTTCGGCCACCACTCCAACAGCGGCTCGTCGGCCGGTCGCGGCCCGTCAGGATAGGCGTCACGCACGCGCTGCACCTGCCCGCCGCCGATGACGATGGCGTCCGGTGTCGACCATTTGTTGAAACTGCCGGCGACGCCCATCGACGGCGCATCCGCCGCGAACGCCCGCTCGGCGGCCACGACCGGGGCCGCGTCCGGCGTCTGGGCCATGACGGGCGAGGCGGCGATCAGGGCCGCGGCGAAGGTCAGAGCGCGCATTGGATAGTCCTCCCGCCGCCATGGAGCGGCAGAAGCGGGGATCTGTCCCGTTAAATCGCGGAAAGCCGGCGCTACTCCAGCGTTTCGACGGTGAGATTGCCGTTGGTGTAGACGCAGATCTCCGCCGCCAGGGCCATCGACCGGCGCGCGATGGCCTCGGCGTCCAGGTCGGTGTTCTCCATCAGGGCCCGCGCCGCCGACAGGGCGTAGTTGCCGCCCGAGCCGACCGCCGCGACCCCGTATTCCGGCTCAAGCACGTCGCCCACCCCGGTCACGGTGAAGATCGAGTCGCGGTCGGCGACCAGCAGCATCGCCTCCAGCCGGCGCAGATAGCGGTCCGTGCGCCAGTCCTTGGCCAGGTCGACGCAGGCGCGGGCCAGCTGGTCCGGATACTGCTCCAGCTTGGCTTCCAGCCGCTCGATCAGGGTGAAGGCGTCCGCGGTCGCCCCGGCGAAACCCGCCAGGACCTTGCCGCCGGCCAGGACGCGCACCTTGCGCGCGGCGCCCTTGACGATGGTCGGCCCCATGGAGACCTGGCCGTCGCCGGCGATGACCGTGCGGCCGTCCTTGCGCACCGCGAGGATGGTGGTGCCGTGCCAGTCAGGGAATGAGGAGGTGCTGTTCATCATTCCTTGCAGATGGAGACCGGAATGCGGCGCGGCAAGCGAAAAGCTTGGGAAAACAACGTTCCGACTTCGCCGCAATATAGCCCATGTAACGCGTTACATTGTCAATCTGTACCCCATTTTCGCAAATTAAGGGAGGCTTCGTGCTTCATCGCGTGATCTACGCCAGCGAAGCCGTTGGCCCGACGGGGGTGTCGACTCTTTCCATCGCCCAGATTCTCGGCGTGTCCGAGGTGAACAACCGGCGCGACGAGATCACCGCCGCCATCATGTTCCACCGCGGCCATATCGTGCAGGCCATCGAGGGCAAGCGCGTCGATATCGACCGCCTGATGCGCCGCCTCCTGGCCGACCGTCGACATACAGGGCTGCGGATTCTGGTCGATACGCCGATCACCAACCGCCTTCTGAGCGATCCCGTCAGCGTCTGCCCGGACCCTCAGGCGATTCTTCGGGGCGCCGGCGTGGGCGAGATCTCACGCCTCACGGCCAACGAGGCCGAGGCCCTGCTCGACCTAAAGTACGCCGCCTGAGGGCGTGACCTTCGCCGCCGCAGCGCCTAACTGGAGCCGGTGAGCTTTTCCGAAGACGAAATCGAACGATACGCCCGCCATCTGGTGCTGTCCGAGGTCGGCGGCCCGGGTCAGCAGCGGCTGAAGGCCGCGCGGGTCGGCCTGATCGGCCTGGGCGGCGTCGGCGCGCCCGCGGCCCTGTACCTGGCCGCAGCCGGGGTCGGCACCCTGCGCCTGATCGA
>NZ_JAHFPF010000016.1 GCF_023259385.1 Brevundimonas sp.
CCGCCGTCGTCGCGCACCCGCCGGGCGGTCTTGGGCGTCAGATCCAGCAGCGCCCGGATCGCCCCGGAGGTCTGTTCGCGCGCGCGCAACTCCAGGATCTGGCCCACCAGAACGAGGACGGTGATAATGGCCGCCGCCTCGAAATAGACCGGCGCGCTGCCGTCCATCCGCCGCACCGCAGCCGGAAACAGCCCTGGCGCGAGAACTGCGACCACGCTGTAGACCCAGGCCGCGCCGACGCCGATGGCGATCAGGGTGAACATGTTGAGGCTGCGGTTGCGGAGGGAAGCCCAGCCCCGCTGGAAGAAGGGCCAGCCGGCCCACAGCACCACGGGCGTCGCCAGGGCGAACTGGATCCAGTTGGAGGTCTGGCCCGGAATCCGCATGGCCAGTCCGGTCAGATGGCCGCCCATTTCGAGCGCGAAGACCGGCAGGGTCAGGACCGCGCCGACCCAGAGGCGGCGGGTGAAGTCGATCAGTTCGTGATTGACCGGGGCCTCGGCGGTGACTGTCTCCGGCTCCAGCGCCATGCCGCAGATCGGGCAGGAGCCCGGACCTTCCTGGCGGACCTCCGGATGCATCGGGCAGGTGTAGATCGCGCCCGGGATGACAGGCGCCGGTTGCGGGGCCTCGCCGAGATAGCGGTCCGGATCGGCGATGAATTTGGTCCGGCAGCCCGCCGAACAGAAGAAGTAGTCCTGTCCCTCGTGGGCGGTCCGATGCGCCGTGGTCGCCGGATCGACGGTCATACCGCAAACCGGATCGACCGCCTTCCCGCCGCTGTCCGCCGATTTGGTCGAACAGCAACTGTGACCGGCCGGATGCGAATGGGAGGGCGTGGACATGGCGGGCTCCTTGAAATAGCTGGATGCCAAATATACCCCATGGGGGTATCTCGCAAGATGCCATGCTGAGGTAGGATCGAACGATCAGAACGAGGAATTGGATGCAGACGGAAACCAAACCCAAGGTGTTGAACCGCCTGAACCGGATCGAGGGCCAGGTGCGCGGCATCGCCCGGATGGTCGAGGAGGACCGTTATTGCGTGGAGGTTCTGACCCAGCTCCGGGCCGTGCGGGCGGCCCTGCTGCGTGTCGAGAGCGAGGTGCTGAAAGACCACCTCGACCACTGCGTCATGGGGGCGATGACCGGCGACGATCTCGCCGACCGCAAGGCCAAGGCCACAGAACTGATCGATCTTCTCGGGCGCGCGACGCGCTAGCGGGCGGGCCGCACGGAGCCCGCGCCGGCGGTCGAGCCGGACGGACGAAGCCGGAAGCGGGCCACGGCCCCGCGGATCGGGACGTGGGCCACGGCCAGCTGGTCCGCGCGCCGGCCCGGCGCAGCGGACCGGTCGTCCGTGTCCCGGATGAGGGCTACGCGCATCGGGTGCGTAATCCAATTAGGCGGCCCGTCCTGTCCCGCCTGCCTTGGGGGGCCATCGCTCATGACGTCCGTGCCGCCGACCCGCGACGGCTACCCCGCCGATCTGAGGGCCCTGACCAGCCTACGGGCCTTTCTGGCGGTGGGGGTGGTGCTGTTCCACTACCAGCTCCAGTGGGACCCGGCCCTGGGCTTCAGTCCGATCATCGAGCGAAGCCGGCTGGCGGTGGACGCCTTCTTCATGCTGTCGGGGTTCATTCTGGCCCACGTCTACGGCCCGGCCTTCGCCGCCGGGACCTTCAGCTACAGGCGCTTCATCGTGGCCCGCCTGGCGCGGCTCTACCCCCTCCATGTGACGGTGCTGGCGGGGGTGCTGACCATGGTCCTGGGCGCGACCACGGCCGGGGTCCGGTTCGACGCCGACAGCTATCCGCCGCTCGCCTTCTTCCAGACCCTGTTCCTCGTCCAGGCCTGGTTTCCGACGAACGCCGACCTCAACTGGAGCGGGCCGAGCTGGTCGCTCTCGGCGGAGTGGTTCGCCTATCTGCTGTTCCCCGCCTATGCTTGGCTGGCCCTGCGGTTCCGGGGCCGTCCCTGGGTCCTGCTGGGGATCGGTGCGGCGGCGTTCGTCGCGATCGACGCCCTCTACGTCCAGGCGTTCGGCAAGGTCCTGCCGCGGGCCGAGGATTCACTCGGCATCCTGCGGATCGCTCCGGAGTTCCTGATCGGCATGGCGCTTTACGCCCTGGGTCACCGCTGGCGCTGGAGCCGGCCCGTCGCCGCCGCCGCCGCCCTGTTCGCCACCGTCCTCCTGCTCGGCGCCATGCAGCTGGCGCTGGATGATCGCATCATCGTCGCCCTCTGCGCACCCGTGATCCTGACCTGGTCCCTGCTCGCGCGCGCGGACTGCGAGGGGCCGCTCGCCGCCCCGGCCCTGGTCTTCGTCGGCGAGGCGTCCTTCGCCCTCTATCTCGTGCATATGGCCGTCATCGTGGCCTTCAAGGGCGTCGTCGCTGAACTCCGCGGCGTCGACAGCGCCTTCCGCATCACGCCGGTCGAACTGGCGGGATTGTTCGTCGCCACGGCGCTGATCGCGGCCGCCTTGCATGTGTTCGTCGAGAAACCCGGCCGAACCTGGATCCGACGCCGGTTCGAAGGCCGGCGGGCCGGGCCCGCCGCGCCGCCCTGACCCCGCCACGCGAGTCGTTCCTGCGGCCATGGCGTCCGTCGATCCCGACCGGCGGGCGCCGCGCTGGCCCCTACAGTGACTGAAATCGCCCGCGCGTTACCGACTCATTTGAGAATGATAGTGAGATTGACTCGCAAGAAAGCCTGTGGTCAGACCGCCGCTGTCATTCGCCTGCGTTTGAAGTGCTTCATGTCCCCTCGCCTCCTCGCCACCGCCGCCCTTCTGCCGCTGCTGCTGGCAGCCCTTCCCGCCAAAGCCCAGGAAGCCGCGACCCGCGACGCCACGACCCTGGACGAGGTCGTCGTCACCGCCTCGCGGATCGAGACCCCGCGTTCGGCCATCGCCGCCACGGTGGAGATCCTCGACGCCGAGGCCATCGTCCAGCAGACCGCGCTCGCCGCCTCGGCCGTGGAAACAGTCTCCGCCCTGGTGCCGTCCTTCTCGCCGACGCGACAGAAGCTGTCGGGTTTCGGCGAGACCCTGCGCGGGCGCTCGCCGCTGTATCTGGTGGATGGGGTGCCGCAGTCCACGCCGCTGCGCGACGACAGTCGCGACGGCTACACCATCGATCCCTTCTTCATCGACAGGGTCGAGGTCATCTTCGGCTCCAACGCCATCCAGGGGATCGGCGCTACGGGCGGGGTGGTCAACTATGTCACCGCCCGCAAGCCTTCTGAGGGCGAAGGCCTGACCGGGCGGATGATGGCGCAGGTCACCACCGACGACGAAATCCAGGGCGACGGCGTCGGCGCCAAGGTCGCCGCCATCGGCGGCCGCGACTTTGGCGTCTTCGACCTCAGCTTGGGCGCGGCCTTCGAGACCCGCGGTGCCTATTACGACGCCGACGGCCGCCGCATCGGCTTTGACGGCGCCCAGGGCGAGGTGCAGGACTCGCAGGCCCTGTCGCTGTTCGCGCGGGCCGGCTGGGACCTGGGCGGCGAGCGTAGGCTGGAAAGCTGGATCAACCGTTTCGATCTGGAAGGCGACGGCGACTATGTCACCGTGGCGGGGAACCGCGCGACCGGCGTTCCGACCACGGCCGTGCGCGGCGTGGCGCCGGGCCGGCAGCCGTCGAACGCGGTGACCTCGGCGGCGCTGAGCTACACCGACCGCGACCTGTTCGGCGGCGTCTTCCGGGCCCAGGTCTTCGCCCACGACTATCAGGGCGTCTTCGGGGGCGGCAGTTTCCCCGACTTCCAGGACCCGCGCATCGCTCCGGTCGGGACGCTGTTCGACCAGTCGGCCAACAACTCGGAGAAGATCGGCTTCAAGGTCGACTGGCAGGGGGAGGTCCCGCGCCTGCCGGGCCTCAAGGCCCTCGTCGGCCTCGACGGACTGCGCGACCAGACCTACCAGGAACTGATCCTGACCGGACGCAACTGGGTGCCCGAGACCGCCTACGAGAGCCTGTCGCCCTTCCTGCAGCTGAACCAGTCGCTGCTTTCGGGTCGTCTCAGTCTTTCCGCCGGGGCGCGGCATGAATCGGCCAGACTGAAGGTCGACGACTTCACGACCCTGTTCGCCTACGGCCCCCAGACGGTGGCGGGCGGCGAGCCGGGCTTCGAGGAGACCCTGTTCAACGTCGGAGCCGCCTTCGAGGTCGCGCCCGGCCTGCTGGCCTACGCCTCGTTCGCCCAGGGCTTCACCATGCCGGACGTCGGCCGGGTGCTGCGCGGCATCAACATTCCCAACCAGGACGTCGACACCTTCCTGAACGTCGAGCCGGTGGTGTCGGACAACACCGAGGTCGGGATCGAGTACCGGGGCGCCCGGTTCGAACTGTCCGCCGCCGTGTTCCGGTCCGAGGCCGAGCGGGGCTCGCTGCTGAACCGCCTGCCGTCGGGCATCTTCGAGGTGCAGCGTCGGGCCACGCGCATCGACGGCGTCGAGTTGAAGGGGCTGTGGCGCGCCACCGACGCCTTCACCTTGGGCGGCAGCTATGCGGCGCTCGACGGCCGCAGCGCCAGCATCGAAAACGGCCCGCTGAACCGCGATCTGAACGGGGCCAACATCTCGCCCGACCGCCTGCTGCTGTGGGGCGAATACGAAACCGGTCCCGTCGCCCTGCGCCTTCAGGCCCAGACCTTCCTCGAGCGCGACTTCGACGGCGAACCGGCCTCCAACGGCTTCGAGGGCTATGCGGTGCTGGACGCCGTGGCCCGCTACGAGGCGGGTTTTGGCACGGTGTCGCTGGGGGTGCAGAACCTGCTGGACGAGCAGTACATCTCCTACTTCTCGGACACCCAGGGACCGACCGATAACCTGCGCTATTTCGCCGGGCGCGGGCGCACGGCGACCGTGACGCTGACGCGGAGCTTCTGACCGCATGATGGGCGCGATCCGCACGCTGCACGCCTGGGCCGGGACCGCGCTGGCGGTTCTGGCCGTGGTGTTCGGCCTGACCGGAACGCTGCTGGTGTTCGAGGACGACTGGATTCGCGCCACCGTCCCCGCCGCCCGCGCCGAGGTCGATCTGGACCCCGCCCGCCTGGGCGCGGCGCTGGACCGGCTGGAGGCGGCCGAGCCGGGCCTGACCTCGGTGGTCCTGCCGGGCGGGGCGGTGGGCGCCCACCGCCTGTATCTGGCTGACGAAGGTTTCGGCTACGCCGACGCCGACGGCGCCGTGGTCGACCGCTGGCGCGGCGCGGCCCGCGCCGAGATCTGGATCTTCGACCTGCACCACGAACTGCTGGCCGGCCACACCGGCAAGCTGGTCGCCGGCGGCGCCGGCCTGGCTCTGGTGTTGATGGTCCTGACCGGCCTGATCGTCTGGATTCCGGCCTGGCGCGCCTCGGGCTGGCGGGTCTGGCCCCGCTCCGGCGCCCGGCGCGAGCTGATCGGCAGCCACCGCAACCTCGGCCTGATCTTCGCGCTTCCGCTGCTGGTCTTCAGCCTGACAGGGGCGGCCATCGTCTTTCACGGCACGACCCAGGCCCTGCTGGGCGGCGCCCCGACGCCGCCGGCGCCGGTCGTAGGGACGGGCGACATCGACTGGACCCGCGCCCTGACAGCGGCCCAGGCCCGCTTCCCCGCAGCGACCCTGCGCATGGCCAGCCGTCCCGCCGCGCCGGGCAAGCCCGCCACCATCCGCCTGCGCCAGCCCGGCGAATGGCACCCCAACGGCCGCACCACGGCGACCATTGATCCGGCCACCAGCCGGGTGGTCGCGACCTCGGACGCTAACGCCCTGCCGACCGGCATCCGGGCGTACAACGCCTTCTACCCCCTGCACGCCAGTTCGCTCGGCGGCTGGCTCTACGACTGGGTCACGGCGCTCAGCGGTTTGGCCATGGCCGGGCTGGGCGTGGTCGGAGCAGGTGCCTTCCTGATCAAGCCGCGGCGGTGGCCCCGACGATCCCATGGCCACCTCTCAGCCGTTGACGAGCGCGGTCCGTAGGCTTCCGGTCCCGCTTTTACGACCGCAGCCTCACCTCTCCGACGCCTGTTCTGATGGACGGCTTCCGGGGGATCGCGGGAACACCGTGGATAGTCTGGGCGTTCGTATTCGGTTCGCCGAAGCGGGCGAGCCGTTCCTGCTGGGAGCCCTGCCGCGAGACGACGCGGTGGGGCTTTCTGGCTGACACCGAACGCGGCTGCAAGAGCGGGCTAAAGAGAAGAAAGGTGCGCTCGACCATGAAGCGAAAGCTCAAGCCGGTCGCCCCGCAATCCGTCGCCCGGCCCCTGAGGCGGATCGACCTCGCGGTCTGCCAGTATCTGTCAGGGAAGCTGAGGGCAGTTATCCGCCGGTGACGAGGACGATCTCATCAGGGGACATTCCGGGCCGAACGCTCATGCCCCGATAGCTGACCTCGAGATCCGACGAACCGGGGTAGTCGGGCGCTGGCGTCAGCCCGACCTCACGGCAAAACTGGTCCCAAGACTCGAATCCAACCGTGACGCACTGAAGGTCGTCGCCGTGGTAGGCGTCCATCGCATGATCAGAAGCCGCTTCCCTCAGCCTGCTACGTTGATGCCTGCATCCGGCCGACCTGGATCGGCCAGACCCTGCGCATATAGATTTCGCGGTCCGGGAACTTCACCCCGCTTGAACGCCCTTCCGCGCTCGCACCCTCCGCGCGCCGGATGGAGGCCCGCTCAGCAGGCCAGCCATTTAGATTGAACCTTCGAGGCGCCCGTTCGCGTTTGCACCGAGATCCGCTTCCTAGCACCTTGTCCTCTCGCCTCGTCCGGAGATCGTCATGCCGAACTACGACATCGTCATTATCGGAGGCGGCCCCGGCGGCTACCCCGCCGCAATCCGGGCCAGCCAGCTCGGGTTCAAGGTGGCCGTGGTCGAGGAGCGGGACCTGCTGGGAGGCACCTGTCTCAATATCGGCTGCATCCCCTCCAAGGCGCTGCTGCAATCGACCGAACGCCTGGTCGCTGCCCGGGGTCTCGCCGCGTACGGAATTCTCGCAGACAATGTGCGCGCGGATCTCCCGGGCGTCATGGCGCACAAGACGCAGGTCGTCGACGAGCTGGGAGCCGGGGTCGCCTGGCTGTTCAAGAAGAACGACATCACTTGGCTCAAGGGCCGGGGCAAACTGGTCGCGGCAGGCCGGGTCGAGATCACCGGCCCGGGAGGCGCGGTGCAGGAGGCTGTCGCAGACCGGGGGGTGATCATCGCCACTGGCTCCAAACCATCGACCTTGCCCGGCGTGCCGATCGACGAGCGCCGCATCGTCTCCTCGGCGGGTGCCCTCAGCCTGCCCGAAGTCCCCAAGCGCCTGGCCGTCATCGGCGGTGGCTATGTGGGCCTTGAGCTGGGTTCGGTGTGGCGTCGCCTCGGCAGCGAGGTGGTCGTGATCGAATTCATGGATCGCATTGCGGCCGGCCTGGACGCGGAGATGGCCGACGCGCTGCAGAAGGTTCTTGAGAAGCAGGGGATAGAGTTCCGACTACAATCCAAAGTGACCGGATGCCGTCAGTCGGACGACTCCGTCGTCCTCGAACTCGTACCGAGCGGCGGCAGCGATACCATCGAACTCGAGGCCGACTACGTGCTCGTCTCGATTGGCCGGCGTGCGGCGAGCGGCTTCGGCCTGGAAGAAATCGGTGGCCAGGTCGACGACAAGGGCAGGGTTGCGGTCAACGCGCGCTACGAGACCAACATCCCGGGAGTCTACGCCATCGGCGACGTGATCGGGGGCGCCATGCTGGCTCACAAGGCCGAAGAGGAAGGCATCGCCGTGGCGGAGTTGCTCGCGGGCCGGGCCGGCCATGTCAATTACGAGGCGATCCCCGCCGTCGTCTACACCTGGCCCGAGCTGGCGTCGGTGGGAAAGACCGAGGAGGAGCTGAAGTCCGCCGGCGTCGCCTACCGGGTCGGCCGCTTCCCCTTCTCGGCCAACGCCATGGCCAAGGCGCGGCTGGAGCGCGAGGGTTTCGTCAAGGTGCTCGCCGATTCCGGGACCGACAAAATCCTGGGCGTCCACATCTTGGGGCCGGACGCCGGAACGATGATCCACGAGGCCGTGCTCGCCCTGGAATTCGGCGCGGCCGCCGAGGATATCGCGCGGACCAGCCACGCTCACCCGACGCTTCCGGAAGCGCTGCGCGAGGCGTGTCTGGCGGTGGACCGCCGAACCATCAATCTCTGACCATGCTCGCGGCGCTTGCCATCCCTACGGTTGGCCGGCGCCCCGTCTCCCACTCCGGCCTCGCCAAAAGCCCGCATCTATTGTCGATGTGGCGGATCCTGAGCAGGTTCATCCGGGCTCCGGGGCGGCGAAGAAGACCGCCTCCATCAGCCCCACGCCGGATACCGCCAATTCTATTCCGTTAAGCAGACAACCTGCAGGCAACACCGCCTCATGGGCCGTCCCCGTGAAGAGGGGCGACATGCGCCCTCTTCACGGGGATTTTTGTCACCAGCGCCGGTCGTGCTGACGCTCGTGGCGCCGGTCATCACGACGATGCTGGCGTTCGTCACGCTGATGAGCCCGCCGATCCTGCCGGTAATCCCTCTGATCGTAATAGCGCGGGCTGCTGCCGTAATAGGCGGTATTGCCCCGCGACCCGTTATAGTATCCGTTGTTTCCGTAGTACCCGTTGTTGTAATATCCGGTTTGACCGCCGTAGTAGCCAGACTGAACGCCATAGGATTGGCCGCGGCCGGAACCGGCAATCACAGCGCCGGCCAACGCACCGACGGCCGCCCCGATCACAACGTTGCGCCCATTGTCGTGGCGGTCGCGTTCGTAGTATCTGCTCTGCGCGGCCGCTGGTGTCGCGGCCAACATCGCCATCGCAAGCCCGCTAACGGCGAGCGATCTGAGAATCTTCACGATCATAATGTCCTGTGCTGAAGCGGCTTGGCGCCTACTGTAGCAGTCAGCGCCTCTGCGCCTGAACGCGATGGCTCGCTCCCGTTCATCATCCATTCATTATGTCCGGTGAAGCGGCGCTTGGTCCGCCCCTAAGGGCGTCAAGACGCCGGCGAACACGCTCCTCCGAGGACGGGACGCGAGGAGGCGTATATCCACGTCGAGACACCGGGATACGACTTGGCCACGGCACGCCCAAGCGTGCCGTGGCCAAGTTTACTCGCGCAGATCAGATGTTTTTACTGCTTGCCGCCGCCGGTGTCGCGATGGCCATGCGGATCGACATCCCCTGGCGTATGACCTGGGTGGTCGTGGTGCTCCCCGGGCACGTCTTTCTTGCCGGCGGTGTCGCGATGACCGTGCTGATCAACGTCTCCAGGCTTGTGATCTGGATGATCGTGATGTTCGTCAGGATTGCCTTGGGTCACGTTCGTCTCCTCAGAAGTGGTTCGAACGAAACGCGACTGCCATGCTGCTGTTCCGAGGTCTGATCGGATCGATCGAGGAACTTGGACGGAAGGTCGAGGACCATGGTTTTGCGCCACGAGGCCGATGGACGGCGGATCACGAACGAGGGCCAGGCGCCGATCGTCCTCACCGCGCCGGCCGAGCCGGCCGCCGCGACCGTCAGCGTGGCCTTGCCGCGGCTCGCGCCGGGGACCTACACTACCGCCTGGGCCGCCGAAGGTCCGGACGGCCACAAGATGTCCGGCTCCATCAGCTTCATGGTTCACTAGGAGAACGACAATGAAAGTTTTCAACCTGCTCGCCGCCGTCGGCGCGATCCTCACCCTGAGCGCCGGGACGGCCCTGGCCGCAGAAGGCTGCGACTGCTGCAAGGACATGGCCGCGGATGCAGCCATGAGTTGCTGCGACGAGATGAAGACCGAGCCCGCCCCCGCCGAGGCGGCGCCGCCCGCCCCGGCCCCGGCTCCCACGGACGCGCCGGCGCCCCAAGGTCACGCCGCCCATAACTAATCAGTCCGACGTCGGATCGCTTCCGGTCGATGCCCATTCAGGACGCTCGGGGGGAGCCGGCGTCAGACTGTTCCCTCCCGCCCGTCGACTCCAACCTCGAAGGAGGTCGGACAGCATCCATTCTGACGAAACGGACGGTTTCGGATCGCGATTGCGGTTCGGCGATGAAGCCGGCGTCCGCGAAAGCGGTGTGTTGGGGCATCAACGGGCCGGATGGGTCCGGTCGCCACCAGCCGTCTGAGGTCGCGGCTTTGGGCAGAATGCCGCCCACAATCCGTTCGATGTCCCGGAACGTCAGATCCACTTCGGCCCGCTTCTGACGCCGAAGGTAGGATGCGAGGGGCGTGTATTTGGCCATCGGCGTGTTTTCCTACCTCACCACGGTCAGTCAAGCCCGACTTGCGCGACCGGCAATGAGCGGGGCAGGATCATCAGCGGCGGGTTCCGGGAACGACAGGCGCCGATCAAGCGCCGCGAGGGCGTCGACCCGGTCCTCGGCGGAGAGGTGCAGGAAGACCTCAGACATGGGCCGCCTGACTGACCGAACGCGCCAGCCAGGTCGGCAGACGCGGCCCTACGGACACCAGTTCGCCGAACGCCGAAGGCCCCAACTTTCGCTTCAGAGCCTCCAGCGCCGTTCCGGTCTTCTCCGGCCCCAGCCAAGCCAGGGCGCGAACCGCCTCGCCGGCCGGACTATCAGCCAGCAGGAGTTGCCATGCGGGCGCGTGCTTGAACTCCACGGTCTGCTTGCCGACATTGAAGGTGCGACTCGTCCCATTGGTCAGATAGACCATGCGGATCGGCGTCTGGGTGGTCAGACCCAAGGCGTTGGCCGCCGCCGCGCCATTGGAGGCGACGACCTCGCCGCGCTGCTCGCGCACGGCGCGCACCACCTTCTCGACCGAAGGCGTCCGGGACCCGAAGCGGCTTTCCAACGGGCGCATATAGACGCCGCGGCCGGCGCGCATGAGCCGGCCCCGACGAACCAGCCGCGACAGGGCTTGGTCCACAGCCGCGCGACTGCCCAGATGCAGTAGCGCCTTTGCGGTGAGAGGGGCGCCTTCGGGCAGCGTTCGGGCGCGCTCCATGATCTGATCGGCGAGAACTTGCATGACGGTCTCCGTGTCAGAAATATAAGCCATCTTCTGACACCGCACAAAAACCCGTCGCTCCCGCGGAAGCCAACAGAGGCCTAATGCCCCATGGCTCGCCAGCCAGCCCTCCCCTCGGCGACCGCTGCACGGCCGCTCGCCCGCCGTCCTGTCGGACGCCTCAGCCGGACGGATCACGATGAGGCAAGCGGGTCTCCGGAGGCAGCCGAGGCCGAGGTCAGCAGCACGAGGGCCGCGAGCGAAAAGGCACGTTTCATTGTTGATCTCCATGGATCGGTTTTCTGAGAAAGGATCGTCGGTGGAGATCAGGCTCGAGGGGGCGGATCCTCCGCTTCCGGATCCACCCCGGCGAGGGGATCGACCGGCGACCAGGGACGCGGTTGCCTCGACAACAGCTCCAGAAGGAACCCGCAGGATGGTGATCCCGACCTAGCTGGATTCAGGCTCTGCCAGGGAGGCGAGCGCCCGCTGGGCGCGGGCGACGGGGCGCGACATGACGGCCTCCTCAAGATCGGATTTAAGGAAGGGAGCGGTGGTGCTGTCTCAGCGCCACCGCATCGTGGACTCAGATGGGTGACAACCATCTGAAGGAGATGCAGTCGGCGCTTGACGGGCGCGTTGACGGAACTGCAAAATCGCTATGTATGGCATCACTAAACAAGTTGTGAATTTCAATGCAGGATATACTTGCTCTTTTAGGTTTGGCGATCGTCATATTCGCTTCGACAAATATAGATGATATCTTTATCCTTCTTGCGTTCTTCACCGACTCCAAGTTCAAGCCACGGCAGATCATAACAGGCCAATATCTTGGCATCGGCGCGCTGTTTCTTATCAGCGCGTTGGGATCGTTGGTCTCCTTGGTGCTCGCACCAGAGTACGTCGGCCTGCTTGGTATTGCCCCCATCTTGATCGGCCTGAAGAAACTGTACGATTTGATCCGAGGTGAGGAGGAGAGCGAGGAATATCTGGAAAGTCACGGCTCCAACGGTCGGATTCTGGCCGTTGCTGCTGTTACGATGGCAAACGGGGGCGACAATATCGGCATCTACACCCCGCTATTTGCAACCCGGTCCGCCGTCGAAATAGTGGTCATTGGAATCGTCTTCGTCTTGATGACTGCGCTGTGGCTTTTGCTCGCGCATTGGCTGGTCAGCCATCGCACGATCGGCGCACCAATCCGTCGATATGGATACAAAGTCGTTCCCTTCGTGCTTGTCGCCCTCGGCATCATCATCATGGTCGAAGCGGGCACCTTTGGCCTCATAGTGAACTGACCACTGCGAGCCTGCTCGGCGTCGATCGTCGTAAAGATCACGCCTGTGCGCCAGCGTCCGGACAACGTCGGACCTCCGTGTGCGTCGGGACGTGAGAGTTCGTTGGGACGCAACACAGTGACCTCCCCAACATGGGGTTTGAAGAAGAGGGCGGCGGCGCTGCCTCAGCGCCGCCGCGGCTCGGTCAGCGGGACCAGATCAGGCTGTGTCCGCCCTCGATCTCGACCAGCGAGGCGTAGATCGGGGCCGGGAAGCTGGGATCGTCGAGCTTGACCGACAGGTAGTCGCGGTTCTGCTGGCTCGTCTTCTTCCAGGCGGCGCCGAACTCGGTCTGTCCGAAGGAGTGTTCCTTGGCGACCCACCCCGATACCATCCAGTTCACGGTGATCCGCGGCGACGGCGACTGGCGCGTGCTGCGCGATGGCCGGAACTCGGGGCATTTCGACTTCAGCGTCGACGCCGTCGAATCCGCTCTCGTCAAGGCCACGACGCTGATCGACAAGGGCGCGCGGGTCGAGGTCTTCGTCCAGGATGCGGCCGGCCAACTACGTCAGGTCGATCCGGTTGGCGGCGAAGTCCTGCACTGACGCATAAGGGTCAGCGCCTGACCCAAGCCGCGCCTCGGCGCCATCGCCGCTTAGCCATGGTCGTCCCGCGCCGCCTCGCGCAACTGAGCCAATCGCTCCTGACAGACGGTCGTCGCAACGGCGCGCAGCACTTCCACCCGCTCCGTCAGCCAAGTCAGTTCCTCGGCGCTGATCTTGTAGTGTTTGGAGTAGCGCGCCTTCACATAGGCCTCGCGCAGCAACTCGAAACAGCGGCGCTCGAACTTGGTCTCGCGCGGCCAAGCGTCCGCCAAACGGGCGTCGATGGCCTCGCACTTCTTGCGCAGGAAGGCGAGATTGTGAGCCTTGCCGCTGTAGAGCGTCACTACGAGCAGGACGGAATGGTAGAGGTGCTCGGAAGCTTGATGAAGGTTGAAGGCTGCGAGCTTGGAGTTGTCGATCGAAATGCAGTAGGCGGCGACTTTCTGAAAGCCAGCGGAGCTGGCCATCCAATCAGCGAAGAACTCCTCAGCTTCGGCCAGCGCGACCTGGGCTTTCAGGTCCGCCGGTTTGCGCAGCTTCGCACCCGGCGTGTCGAAGAGAACGATCCCTTCCCGCACGATGTCCGCCCAGAAATAGCGCCCGCGATCCAGTTGCTCGTTCACGTCGTCCAGACTGTGCACGATCAGGCTGACCGGGGTGCGGATCAGCGTTTCGCCCGGCATCAGCTTGTTCTCGGCGTCATGCCAGAACTCGCCGTCGGTCAGGTCTTCATGATCGACGACGATCAGCAGATCGAAATCCGAGAAGTAGCGCCCGACCGGATCGTGGACCCAGTCGCCGCGCGCATACGAGCCGTAGAGGATGATCTTGAGGATCTTGCCGTTCTTCAGCCGCTCGGCCCGACGGGTCGAGACGGCCTCGGCGAACGACTCCCGGATCACCTCGACCACCCGGCGCAGTTCCACCTGCTTGCGCGGCGGCAGATGATCGATCGAAGTCTTCATCGGGCGAGTCTCGCCCAAGGCGTGCATCGGGGCAAGGCGCGAAGCCTCAGTTCTGGATCAGGCGGATCAGGGTTCCGTCCGGGTCGATGAGCGCGCCGATCCGCAAACCCGACTCCTCGATCTTGGGCGCGTGCAGTCGGGGTTGGCCCCAGCACGCCTCCGGCAGGCCGGTGACAATGCACGCGGCGTAAAACGCGTCGAGATCGTCGAGCCGAAGGCAACAGCTGAAGTTGCTCGTCAGCGGATCGAGTTCCGGATGCGGGAAGAACTCGAGCGTCAGCCCGCCGCGTTTCAGGATCATCCAGCCCTCATCTCGCCAGCCCTCCTCGAAACCGATCCGCGCGTAGAACCGGGACGTGGCTTCGAAGTCCCGCGACGGCAGGTTGGGTGTGGCGTGGTCGGTCACAGCGAACTCCGGTGCAGCGATGCCGCCGAAGCCTAGCCGCAACACCCCTTGCCATCCACCTGGATCGGCGGACACGGCACATCGGCATAGGAGCAGAACACGCAGCAGTCGCCGGGTAAGGGTTTCAGCTTCACGCCGCAACCGAGGCAGTCGTAAAACCAGATGCAGGCGTCGGTGGGCATGGTCTCGGTCGCGACATGACCGCAATGCGGGCAGGTCAGCGTCGATTCCAGTACGATGGCCGGGGTCATCGCATGGCCGCCAGCCGGGGCATGGCCCACGGTTCGATATAAGGTTGCCAGGCTAGGGACAGCACGACCAGCGCGGTGGCCACGACCAGCAGCCAGAAGGCGAGCCGCGAAGGGCGGCGGCAGGCTGCGTCCTTCCGACACATCCGCAGACGACGCCAATGCAGCAGCCAGCCGGCCACCAGTATGACGGCGGCCACCAGCGTCAGCCAGTTCCGCGCGCCCGCGATAACCGCGGCGCCGGCGAAGGAGACGCCCGCCACCGACAGAGCCAGCGGCAAAACGCAGCACGCGGCCCAGGCGAACACCGCGGCGACCCCGCCGATGGCGGCCGAGGCGCTGACGGCGACCTCGGGAATGCGGGGTCGGTCTTGATCGATGGCCATAGGGCCTCCCGTTCGATTTCTGCTACAGGCTACAACCCGTAGCCGCTACGGGATCAAGAGCCATGTCCGCACGAAGTTTGACGATCGGACGCCTCGCGGACAGCGCAGGGGTGAACCTGGAAACGGTGCGCTACTACGAGCGGATCGGCCTGATGCCTGCGCCGGCCCGCACGGAGGGCGGGCACAGAAGCTATGAGCCGGAACACGCCCAACGCCTGCGCTTCATCCGCCGGTCCCGCGAACTGGGGTTCGGCATCGACGCCATTCGGCGGCTGATCGCCCTGAGCGAGCCGGGCGTCCAGGCGTGCTGTGAGGTCCGCGACATAGCCCAGGACCACATCGCCAGCGTAGACGCCAAAATCGCGGACCTGGAGCGGCTGCGGACGGTGCTGAAGCAGGCGGTAGCGGACTGCAGCGAAGGCGGGCGGGTCCGGTGCCCGGTGATCGAAGAACTAGGCTCGATCGCATAGGTGATCGCCGGAGCACCCCGTTGAGCCGGTAGGCTACTGCCCAATCATGCGCCGATGACGCCCAAGTGCTCAAGCAGGATGGTCAGACCGAGCGCGACGAGGGCAAGGCCTCCGACCAGTTCGGCGATTTTGCCGAAGCGCTGGCCCACCGCCCGACCGATCAGCATGCCGAGGGTGGTCAGCAGAAAGGTCGTGACGCCGATTGAGGCCGCGATGACCCAGATATTGGCCCCAATGAAGGCAAGGCCCACGCCGACGGCCGCGGCGTCGATGCTCGTGCCAACGGCCGTGGCGATCAGCCCCCCACGGTCCCGACCGGCGAGGGGCCTGACCCGCATCCACCGCCAGCGGACGGGTCGCTTCCCAGATCATCTTACCGCCGACTGCGGCCAAGAGGCCGAAGGCAATCCAGTGATCGATCCGCTCGACGAGACCGGCGGCCACCATGCCGAGGGTCCAGCCGATCAAGGGGGTGACGGCTTCGATGACGCCGAACACCAGGCCTGCCTTCAAGGCGCCGGTGAGGTTCGGGCGATGCGAAGCGCCGCGACCGACGGCGGCGGCGAATGCGTCCGTGGACATGCTGAGAGACAGGACGGCGATAGCGACGGGAGTCATGACGAGCATCCACCGGGCGACGAACAGCGCTTCCCTCCCCGGCCGGTGCGGCGGTGGGACGCGCTGGTCTCGCTAGGCGGCGGTTCCGCTGGTCGGACCACGCGCCGAAACGCGAGTGTGTTGATCCGACCCCGGCGATCAAATCGCCGGAAGCTACTCCCCAACAGGAAGCGGCCTTCTAGGGCGTGTCGGGCATATACGCTACCGACAAGACGACGCATCAGCGACGGGCCCTGGTCAGGCGGCCGATGCGCCCGGCACGGGTCTGCCCGGCAAGATGCAGATCGGCTCCGCGTTTGGCGAGAGGAGCGTTCCCGGCGATCGCCTTAATGGCGCGAAGGGGTGATCGAGGACGCGGCCTCGCGGCAAGCGTCTTCGCAGCGACGGCATTCCTCGGCGCAGATGCGGCAATGCTCGTGCATCTCGGCGTGCTTCTCACACTCGGCGGCGCAGTCTGCGCAGGCCTCGGCGCAGACCTCGAGCATGCGCTTGATCAAAGCCTCGTTGCTGCCAGCGCGCCGCGCGGCGAGCCCGGCCGTGGCCAGGCAGACATCGGCGCAGTCGAGATTGAGCCGGATGCACTGGGTCAGTTCCTTGACCATCTCCTCGGCCAAGCAGGCGTCGGCGCAGATGCGGCACACGGCTCCGCAGCCGTAGGCCGCCTCGATCGCGCGCACGAGGCTGTCGTTTACGCTGCCGCGCACGTCGGGATGGGTGCTGATCATTGGGTGGATTTGCATTGGGGCCTCCGCGGGTGATCGGAACTCAACCGCGAGGGTCGTCGAGATGTTCCGAACGGTGGAGCCTGCGGCTATGTGGGCATCAACACCGCGGCGCGAGGCAGCACGCTGTTAGCCTGTGCGTGTCGCCGCCGCCGTTGAGCGTTTATCCGGATTGGAGCCTGGCTCTCCGGCAAGCGTCATCTTGATGGGGCCCTTGCCCGCGTCTTCGGGTTTTAACGACGCAACTTCGCGGGGCGGTCGTTCGGACTCCTTGTCGCTCGGTGAACGCGACTTGGTCGGGTCAGCCTTCGTCATAGACGTAGGAGCGGTCCACGAGCGGCAAGGTTGCGTTCCACCAGCGCAGCGCAGGCCCCAATGCCAGTTCAACCAAAGCCGGAGCGTCGCGAATGCCAAGCCGCGCAAGGTCGAAGAGGCGCCAACAGCAGACATTGGCGTCGGCGCGGGGAGCAGACATTGAGCGCCAATAAGACGTGTCGGTCGATCTTGCAGCGACGTACATCCAGCTGGACCAGGTGAACGCCTATCCTCGTGGCAAATACCTTGCCCAATTCAGTCGCACATAGTCCGCCATGCCTTGGGCGGGCGCGTAACGCGGGTAGAGCTTCCGAAAGACTGACAGCGCTACGGCGGGGTCATGCGACCCGAGCGCATCAGCAGGTAGAGTAACGCAATCGAGGGCGACCGTGAGAAGCCTTGGTTGCAGTGAACCAACACCTTGAAATCGCCGATGTGACGGTCGATCGCGCGGAGCGCCGTATCCACGATGACCGGCGCGATGAAGCTCACCTGCGCAACGTCGACCAAGTTGAGGATCAACCGCCCAGGACGCTCTGCCAGCAAGTATTCTGGATGCTGCTTGGGCGCGCCCTGGCTCGTGTAGCCCAAGGTCTGACGATGATATGGCTCCTTGCAGGCGTGGACGACGAACCAGCCCGGTTGCCCCCGAATTGCGGCCTCATCGTCCTGCGAGCCGACAAAGAGGTTAAGGTGCACCTCGATCATGACGGCAGCACCTCTGCAGACACCGGCGGGTCACCTGCGGCGGCCGCCACCCGTAGCAGCGCGCCGACAATCGGCATGTGGATGAAGAGTTCGTCGCACGGCCGCCCTGTCGCCGCCTGAACCGCCTCGGCGTAGAGGGCAAGCTGCGGCGCGTAGTGGATAGCTCGGTCGACCCACTGGTCCGGCGAGCCTGGAAAGCTCTTGTGGTCGATGATCGCAAATCCTGCCGCGGTCTCGATCAGCAGGTCAATGCGCCCATTAACGAGCTGCCCGCCCAAGGTCGCGCTCACCGGGACCTCCGGCGTCCGCTGGGACTGCGGCCATCGCCCGTTCATGGCGACATGCAACCGGTCCGACGCTGCGATGGCGTCCCGTGCCGAGAAGCCGGCGACCCCCCACCGGTCCAGGATGGTTTGGGCATCGGCCTCCCGCACCGCCGGCGCACGGTTCGGATCGTCATAGGCCAAGATCGCGTGGACGGCTTCGCCGAGGCTCGCCATGTCGCTGACGCCATCAAGCCGCAAACGTGGGCCGAGATCGAGGGTCTCGACGATGCGCCATCCCGCCTCGCCTCGCGCTGCGCTGGGCCGCAAATGGAGGGGAATCGCCGGTGGTACCTCTACAGCGGCCGGCCGCACATAGGTCTGCTTGACCGCCCGCGCCGCCACGTCATCGCCCGCGGTCAAGGGCCGGACGTCGGCCACGAAAGTCTCGTCGCCCACGTGTATGAGGTTGTCGCCTTCCGGCGGGAACGTCAGGCGAGACGGACCATCGGTCTCGTCAAGCACCTTCAACCAATTCAATGCGCCCTTGGCCGGCGGCGCGAACACCAGATAGTCGCGGGCCCGCGTTACGCCCACATAGAGCAGTCGCGTGTCCTCCTGGATTGCCCGGTGCCAAGCCGCGCGGCCAAGCGCGGAGTCGGCGGCGCTCACCTCGAGGTCGTTCCCCGCGCCGGAGAGTCCATAAGGCCACGGCCAATAGCGGATCCAGCGGTTCGCCAGAGGCTGACGCCAATCCAACGCGCCATCCACCTCGGCGGCCGCCTCGGACAGCCGCCGCCCGGCTGATGATCGTCGTGCCGGCGACGCTGCTGATCATCTTCGTGCTGCTCTATGTGACGTTCGGCCGGCTCGACGAGGCCGCCCTGATCATGGGGACCCTGCCCTTCGCCCTGACCGGCGGGATCTGGATCCTCTATCTTCTGGGCTATCACCAGTCGATCGCGACCGGGGTGGGCTTCATCGCCCTGGCCGGCGTCTCGGCGGAGTTCGGCGTGGTCATGCTGATCTATCTCAAACACGCCCTGGCCGACCGGGGCCCCGACCCCTCGCCGGATCAGGTCGCCGAGGCCGTGCGCGAGGGCGCGCTGCTGCGGGTGCGCCCCAAGGCCATGACGGTGGCGGTGATCCTCGCCGGCCTCTTCCCCATCCTGGTCGGCCACGGCGCTGGCTCGGAGGTCATGAGCCGGATCGCCGCGCCCATGATCGGCGGCATGCTGACCGCCCCCCTGCTCTCGATGCTGGTGATCCCCGCGGCCTACCTGCTGCTGAGACGCCGACGTTCCCCACCCACCGCTTCAACCCAAGGAGACTCTCTATGAAACACCTGATCCTGACCGCCGCCCTCGCCTCGACCGCCCTGCTCGCCGCCTGCGGCCAGCCGGCCGGCAAGGCAGCCGCCCCGGCGGCGGAACCCGTGGCGGCCGAAGCCCCGATGGCGGAGATGGCCCCGGCCGCCACGGCCGCAACGACCGGTCATGGAACGGGCGTCGTGACCGCCATCGACCCGGCCGCCGGCACGGTGACCCTGGACCACGGTCCGATCCCGGAGCTCGGCTGGCCGGCCATGACGATGAGCTTCAAGGCGACGCCCGCGCTGCTGACGACGGTCAAGACCGGCGATCGGGTCAAGTTCGCCCTGGTCATGACCGACGGCGCCGCCGAGATCACCGCCATCAGCCCGGAGTAGGCCTGGCGCGGTCAAACGGCGCCGTCAGTCGAGCATGGCTCCGGTGCGGGTCCAGGCGACGGCGCAGTTGTGCGTTCCGGCCTCCCCCCGCCGCGGGGCGGGCCTCGGTCGATCACGGCCGCGACCTGGGCGCGGCGTCCGACGGAGGGAGCCTGGACGAGACCACGTCCGGCTCCTTCCAGGGGGCGCTGCTATCGACACCCCCGTGCTCGCCTCTGCGTACACGGCCGCGGGCGACGTCGGGCCGATGATCGTGCGAGCCGTGTTGCGCCTGATACTCAGCCGGGCTGAGGCCTCTGCCGGTCATATGCAGGCCTGGCCTCTCAGGGGGCGCACGGCCGTCGCCGGAGTTGACGTCGACGCGAGCGTTCGCCGCCGCTGACGCTCGAAGGTCGCCTCGGGCCTCCGGCCGATCGTCAATCCCGTCGTCCACGGCCGCTCTCCTGAAATCGCCTCTGCGTGGCTGGCGTCATATGCGTGCAATACGTCAACGAAGGCAGGGTTGCCTGACCGCGAGCGTCCCCTGTCCCCGCTCCGGCGCCGAGACGGCTCAAAGTCGAGGCGGCGCAAGGCGAAAGGGCCAGGGCGCGACACTCCGCCCGTCGCCAAAACCGCCGGCGCCCGCCATGGTGCGGGTTCGACTCCAGAGGAGCGTCCAACCTGGCCCAGACCCGCCCTTCCCCATCCCGCCGCGCCCTGCTGCTCGGCTTCTCCCTCACCGCCGTGGCCGGCCCGGCCCTCGCCGCGCCCCCGAAACGGATGACCGCCTACAAGACCCCCTGGTGCGGCTGCTGCGGCGGCTGGATCGCCCACATGCGCCAGGCCGGCTGGACCGTCGAGGTCGTCGAGCGCGAGGACCTCGCGCCGATCCGGGCCCGGCTCGGGATTCCCGACCGGCTGGCCTCCTGCCACACCGCGGTGGTCGGCGCCTACGCCATCGAGGGCCATGTTCCGGCCGGCGACGTCGACCGGCTGCTCGCGGAACGCCCCGCCGCCAGGGCCTTGAGCGCGCCCGGCATGCCGGCGGGCTCGCCGGGCATGGAGGCCGCCGGGCGCGAACCCTATACGACCATCCTGATCCTCAACGACGGTTCAACCCGGGTGTTCGGCCGGCACAACGGCGCCTGACGCCGGGGGCGCCGTCGCCGAGTCTGCCACCGTCCAGTTGGCGCGAGGCGGATTAAAGCCAGGTCTGGACGGGACGGTCGAAGCCGTAGCGGAACACGCCGACGGCCTATAACGTTCAGCGGGCGCCGACGACAGGACATCCTGCCCCAAGGCGTCGAGCAAGCCGAACCAAACGATGCGGCTCACCTCGTTGGTGAGGACACCGAGAACGACATCAGGGTCGGATCCTGCCCAGGCAGCCGCCGCAAGCGGCGTATCGGATCGTCGGCGGCGCGGGAGAGACCGGACCCTGGTCCCGGAACGGGCAAGGAGCGCCAATCGTTACGGCCAGGGCGGCCCGCCCGGATAGAGCAGCGCCGTTCCGACCGCGAGGGCGATCGCCAGGCCGATCGCGGTGACACGACGGGGCCAGCCGCGTCGGGCGCTGACGAGACAGGCGGCGCCGAGTATGGCCAAGGTTGCGCTGTAGCCGACGTGGAGCGGCAGCTTGAAGGCCCCGGACATCCGGAGTCCCAAGAAGAGCGCCCCGCCGAGGGCGAGTCCCAGGCTGATCAGGGCTGCAATGACGTCAAGCACCGGCTGAGGCGGCTCCGGCCGCCTGGGCCGTCCGCCGCGGCGTTTGCTGTAGGGCCGTTCGGACCATCTGGGGCTGCGTCCGCGGACCGTTAGCCTCTTTCCGCCCATTTCTACCTCCTCGGGCGGGCGCTGATCGGTCACTGATGACCGTCTTGGACGAGTCCGCTCGGCCTGACCTCGATCTGGACGGTGCGGTGATGGATCGTGAACTGCCGCTCCAGGAGCGCGGCGACGATCCGGTGCTCCGGGTCGGGCTCGCCATCTGTTGGGCCCGGCGCCTCATCGGAAGCGGCGCTTGGGCTTTTTGATCCTGAGCCTGGCAGCTGTTTCAGGGCGTGATCGAAACTTGCCGCCCTCGGCCGCGCGCTTGAGATCGCGCAGTGTTCCGGCCATCGCCCCCGTCAGCAGGCGAACCAGACGCCGCCGGGCGAACGGCGCCGCGAAACCCCTGATCTTCAAGCTGAAGCGAACCACGGTCTTCACCCCCTGCGACTCGAGATCAAACACCATCCCCAGACCGAGAACGCCGCGGACACCGAGCCACCACGACACCTGTTCGGGTTCGCGGAACGGCCGCAGTTTTCCAGCCAGCCGCCATTGATGCGGCGTCCCCGCCTCGGTGGCGGCGGCAACGCCGAAGGTGACGAAATCACCCCCCTCCTCGTCCAGGGTCAGCTGCATGGACCGGTTCCATCGCGCGTAGCCCGGGATATCGCTCAGAATCGCCCACACGTCCGGCGGGGACGCCTCGATGTCGATGTCGTGTTGAATGTCCATCAATTACAGAGCCCGCGTCCCGAAAATCTCTACGCCAATCGCATCGCCAGTTGAATGGCTCCATCCGCATTCCGCCGCCTACCCCGACCTCCACCAAGGGGCTATCGACTCGGCATTTTCGTTCGAAGCCGCATCGCCAAGGCCGATGCGGCGGCACCGCAAAACCTTGGCGACCCAGAACAACGGGCCGCTGTGTCTCGGCTTCCGGCGTGCGCCGGGGCATCGCGCGGTTACGATTTTTTCTTGGCGCCCTCGGGCTCAGGGCCGCGTCGAGCATCGGCGGAGAAATCTGCTTGGTGATCGTGCGAGCCATGCTGGGCGAGATACTCCGCCGGGCTGAGTCCCCTCCCCGTCATATGGAGCTTAGGGCCTTGAGACGGCGCGCGAGCGCCCCCGGAATCGCGGTCTTCGTGAGCATCTGCTCGACCGGACGCCCGCTTTTCGCGTCTCGCCGCCGATCGGTCGCCAATCTTGTCGCCCATGACCACTCCGTTGACATCTACCACTGCGTGGGTTGCGGCATATCAGTGCAATACACGGGCGCAGGTTGCCTGGCCCAGGACCCGTCCTACGCTCCTGCGCGAGCGCTAACCTGCCCTCTTGGTGAACAGCCGAGGCCAAGGCCTCGAGCCCGCCGCGCGAACCCAAGCGATCGTCCTGGTCTTCAACGACGGCCCAACCGCGTGTTCGGCCGCCACAACGGCGCGCAATATTCAAATGCCGGCTGACCCCGCCGAGCCAGTCACGCGGCTTGACGACGCGGCGTCCAGCGCAACAACCGCATGGCGTTGGCGGTGACCAGGACCGT
Source organism: Brevundimonas sp. (assembly GCF_023259385.1). Classification (GTDB taxonomy): domain Bacteria; phylum Pseudomonadota; class Alphaproteobacteria; order Caulobacterales; family Caulobacteraceae; genus Brevundimonas. The sequence continues at coordinate 22,951 of NZ_JAHFPF010000016.1, forward strand.
GGCCCCGGTGTCGGCGAGGATGGCGGGCCACAGACCGGTCACCCCGATTACGGTGGTGACCAGGAAGACGGCCTTCAGCCCCAGGGCGATGGTGATGTTCTGGCGGATATTGCCCATCACGCCCTGCGACAAGGCGATCATGTCGGGGATGTCCCGCACGCGGCCGTGCAGAACCGCGGCGTCCGCCGTCTCCAGGGCCACGTCCGTTCCTCCGCCCATGGCGATGCCGACATCGGCCTGGGCCAGGGCCGGGGCGTCGTTGATGCCGTCGCCGACCTTGGCGACCACCAGACCCTCGGCCTGCAGGGCCTTGACGATGACCAGCTTGTCCTGCGGCAGCAGCTCGGCCCGGGGCTCGATGCCGAGTCCCGCGGCGACCGCCTCCGCCGTGCGGCGATTGTCGCCGGTCAGCATGATGGTGCGGACGCCCCGCGCTTTCAGGTCGGCCAGACCCTGGACCGCGTCGGGCCGCGCCTCGTCGCGCATGGCGAGGAACCCGGCCACCTCGCCCGCGGCGACCAGGACGGAGACCGTCTTGCCCTCGGCGTTCAGGGCGGCGATGGCCGCGTCCTGGGCCGGCGTGATCGGCGCGCGCCGGGCCGCGGCCTGCGGCGAGCCGAGGAATATGCGTTCGCCGCCGACCTCGCCTTCGACGCCCTCCCCCGCAATGGCGTGGGTGGCTGAAGCCGGCGGCGCCGTGATCGCGTCCGCGTCGGCACGCGCCAGGATGGCGAGGGCGAGCGGATGGCTCGATCCCGTCTCCAAGGCGGCCGCCAGCGTCAGCAGGGCCGAAGCGGTCCGCGTTCCGGCGACGACATCGGTGACGACGGGCTTGCCGGCCGTCAGGGTTCCGGTCTTGTCGAATGCGATCGCCGTGATCTTGCCGAGCGTTTCCAGCACGGCCCCGCCCTTCATGAGCAGACCGCGCCGGGCGCCCGCCGACAGGCCGGCGGCGATGGCGGCGGGGGTGGAGATGACGAGGGCGCAGGGACAGCCGATCAGAAGCACGGCGAGGCCCTTGTAGATCCATTCGCTCCACGCGCCGCCGAGCAGCAGCGGCGGCGCTGTCGCGACCAGGGCCCCGAACACGAGCACGCCGGGGGTGTAGACCTTGGAGAAGCGGTCGATGAAGCGTTCGGTCGGCGACTTGGACTCCTGCGCCTCCTCGACGAGACGCACCACCCGGGCGATGGTGTTATCCGAGGCCGAAGCCGTCACGCGAACCCGCAGGACGCTGCCGCCGTTGATGGTGCCGGCGAACACGGGATCGCCCGCCACCTTGCGCTTCGGCACGCTCTCGCCCGTCACCGGGGCCTCGTCGAGACTCCCCTCGCCCTCGACGATCTCGCCGTCCGCCGGAACCCGGTCCCCCGGCCGGACCAGGATGATCGCACCCACCTCCACGGCCTCGGCGGGGATTTCGCGGGTCACCCCCTCGATTTCGACGAAGGCGGTCTTGGGCACCAGGGCGGCGAGGCCCTGGATGCTCTGGCGCGCGCGTCCGGCCGCCACCCCCTCCAGCATCTCGCCGATGAGGAACAGCAGGACGACGGCGGCGGCCTCCTCCTCCGCACCGATGAAGACGGCGCCGACGGCGGCGATGGTCATCAGCATTTCGATGGAGAAGGGGGTGCCATGGCGCGCCGCCGAGAGCGCGCGGGACGCCACCGGGACCAGTCCCACGGCCAGGGCCGCCAGGAAGGCGTACCGTTCGATCGAGGGAAACCGGGTTCCCAGCCCGTAAGCGGCGAGCAGCGCCAGGCCGCAGAGAGCCGTCAGACGCGCCTTGCCGGTCCACCACCACGGCCCGCCCCCGGTCTTTGCGGCCGCAGGCGGCCGGTCGGCCGGCGCCGCGAGGGACCCGGGCGTCGGCGTAGCCGCTTCCCCGCTGTAGCCGAGGTTGCGCAACTGCTGCAGGACGGCCTCGTCCGCGAGGTTTCCGCCATGCCGGATCTTCAGCACCCCGGTCTGCACCGCCACCGAGACGTCCTCGACACCCGGCAGCCTGCGGATCGCCGTATCGATCTTGCGGCCGCAGCTCGCGCAATCCATGCCGGTGACCCGATATCGGCTTTCCAGGGTTTGCGCCGTCATGTCCGCTCCTTGTGGTCGCTATCGGCCAAGGCTACCTCCTCCAGCCACTGTAGATGCAAGCTAAAAACGAGCGGGCCGTTCCAATGAATGAAGCGCGCGTCCGCTGGACACCGGAGGCCGGACCCACCGCCTGATGACCTCGTCTTGTCCTCACGACCGCGAGACCGCGCCGCCGACGGCCGCGCAGGTGGACCGCGTCCTGGCCGCAGCCGCCGCGCGCGTGGCCGCCTCTGGAGAAAGGCTGACCCGGCCCCGGCGCAGGGTTCTGGAGCTCCTGCTCGCCGCCGGCGCCCCGGCCAAGGCCTA
>NZ_JAHFPF010000229.1 GCF_023259385.1 Brevundimonas sp.
GGCCTTCACGGTCAGGTCCGGCGTCGGCATGTCGTGATAGGCGAACAGCAGGCGGAACGAGAACAGCGAGATGCCCACCAGGATCAGCACCGGGACGATCGTCCAGATGACCTCGATCAGGGTGTTGTGGCTCCACTTGGCGGGAACCGGATTGGACTTCTTGTTGTAGCGGATGACGATCCAGATGATCAGGCCGAGCACCAGCAGGGTGATCAGCGTGATGATCGGCATCAGGATCAGGTCGTGGAAGTGGTGCGCCTCGACCTTCAGCGGCGACGCCGCCGGTTGAAGCCCGATACCGCCCGGCGTCGGTTGACCCATGCGCTCGGGTCCCGAAGCCAAAGCCGGCGTGGCGGCGAAAACGGCCAGGCTCAGGGCGGTGAGTCCACCACCGACGATCGCCCGGGCGCGCGTGCCCATCCCCATGCGAGACATCCTCATAAAACCGTTTCTTCGCAATCATTTGCGAGTGAATCGCAAACAAGCGCCGGGACACAGCGGCCCGCGGCGGTACATCGGGCGGTCCATATCGCCCCCTCCCTCACTTGCCAAGCGTCCCGACCGTTCCGCGACGTTCGGGCGCCGGATTAAATCGCATTCATGTTTCGCCAGCTACCTTGCGGCGCAAGATACCTTGCAGTATCCCATCGACATCACAGGAGACGTTGATGTGCCTGAAACCATAGAGATCCAGTTGAAGAAGGGGGTGCTGACGCTGTGCGTCCTGGCCCTCCTGAACCGGCGCGAAAGCTACGCCTACGAGATCGCGTCCACCCTGTCGGACGCCATCGATATGGGCGAGGGCACCATCTACCCGCTGATGCGGCGGATGCAGTCGGACGGCCAGGTCGAGACCTATCTGGTCGAATCGTCCTCCGGGCCCTCGCGCAAATACTACCGACTCACCGACGCCGGTCGCCGGGCCCTCGCGGCCCAGACCGCCGAATGGCGCGCCTTCGCCCGCGCCGTCGAAACCATTGTGGACGTTCCGGCCGAACCGGCTGCGCCGTCCGCCCAAGAGGGAGCTGAATAATGACGAGGGACGAATTCATGGGCCGGTTGCGCCGCGGGCTGGTGGGCCTTCCCACCCGGGCCGCCGGCGACATCGCGTCCGACTATGAGCAGCATTTCGACGACGGGATCGCTGACGGCCGCTCCGAAGCCGAAGTCGCGGCCGCCCTCGGCGATCCCGACCGTCTGGCCCGCGAGCTGCGCGCCGAAGCCGGCGCCCGTCGCTGGGACCAGGAACAGAACCCCGCCGCGGCGGCGGGCGCCATCTTCGGGCTGATCGGCCTGGGCGCCATCGACATCCTGATTCTGCTGCCGATCGTCTTCCCGGTGTTCGGCGCGGTGATCGCCATGCTGCTGAGCGGCGTCGCGGTCTTCATCGCCGGCGGCTTCGTCGCTGTGGCCGGATCCTTCTTCGGCGGGCCCGGAGGCGTGCTGGCCGCCCTTCTGATGGGCGTGGGCCTGATGGGCCTGGGCATCTTCATGGTGGGCCTGATGGCCCTGCTCACCAAATGGCTGATCGACGCGACCGTCTGGTACGCCCGACTGCACTACCGCGTGCTGAAGCCCGCGCTCGACAACCAGAACCAGGCCTGAGGGAGGGACCTGACATGATCCGCAATCTACTGGTCATCACCGGCGTGGGCTTCGTCCTGGCGCTGGTCGGCATCGGCGGCTCCATGGCGCTGGTCGGCAACGACGTCCGACGCAACGACTGGACCTGGGTCGTCACCGACGACGAGGCCGGCGACTCCGGCTTCCACCTGGAACGAGGCGAGGTCTCGCCGGAAACCGTCCGCACGATCGAATGGACCGGCGGTGAGCGCCTGTCCGTCGATATCCCCGGGCAAGTCACCTACATTCAAGGCGACCAGCCGGGCATCCGCATCACCGGGCCGAAGGACGCCGTCGACAAGGTTCGCTTCTCCGACGGCCGTCTGATCATGCTCGACGACGACCGCAGCGAGCGCGGCTACATCCGCTGGACCGGCACGGGCATCCGCGTCTGGAGCGAGACCGAGGCCCTGCGGGTCGAGGTCACGGCCCCCGCGGTCCACACCTTCGAAATGGGTGAACACGGCCGGCTCAAGATCCGCGGCTACGATCAGCCGACCCTCGACGTGACCATCAACGGCAACGGCGAGGTTGAGGCGGACGGCCGCGCGCCGAAGGTCACCGTCACCGTCAACGGCGACGGCGATACGGACCTGCGCCGGCTCGAGGTCGTCGACGCCAAGGTGGACCTCACCGGCCGCGGCGATGTGACGGTCGGTCCGACCGGCCGCGCCGACATCGACATCTCCGGTCACGGCGACGTCACCCTGACGCGCAACCCGGCCCAGCTGAACCAGTCGATCACCGGCTGGGGAGACGTCGATCTCGACTGATCCTCGCCGCCCCTATCCCTCCTCGTCGTGGTGGAGGGCGGCCGCTTCGGCGGCCGGAGCGGGGATGGCCGCTGCTCCCTCGTCGCGCCATCCCCGCTTCATTCGCCGCGCCCCGTGCGCGGCGAAGACCGTGACGCGGCGCATCTAAGTCCCTATCTCTGCCGCCATGACCGTCCTCGTTTCCCCGCCCGCCATTCTCGACAGCGCCGAGGTCGGCGCCGACGAAGCCCTCTCGATCCTCCAGGACGCCCTGACCGGAGCCGATGACGGCGAACTGTTCCTCGAACGCTCCGAATCGGAATCGCTCGTTTTCGACGACGGCCGCCTGAAGTCCGCCGCCTATGACGCGACCGAGGGCTTCGGCCTGCGCGTCGTCGCCGGTGAAACCGCCGGCTACGCCCACGCCAACGAGATCAGCGGCCCCGCCCTGCGCCGCGCCGCCGACAGCGCCGCCCTCGCCCGCGCCGGCTACGCCGGGATCGCCGCCGACGCCCCGCAGGCGACCAACCGCAAACTCTATGACGAGGTCGATCCCCTCGCCTCCCCCGCCTTCTCCGACAAGATCGCCCTGCTGGCCGAGGTCGACGCCTGGGCCCGCGCCCGCGATCCGCGCGTGGTGCAGGTCTCGGCCTCGCTGGTCGGCGAGCATCGCCAGATCGAGATCCTGCGCGGCGACGGCCGACTGATGCGCGACATGCGTCCGCTGGTCCGCCTGAACGTCTCCGTCACCGTCGAGAAGGACGGCAAGCGCGAGAGCGCCTCCTCGGGGGCCGGCGGCCGCGCCGGCTTCGAGACCTGGATCGCCCCGGCCCGCTGGCAGGGCCAGGTCGATGAGGCCCTGCGTCAGGCCCTGGTCAATCTGGAGGCCGTCGATTGCCCGGCGGGCGAGATGGACGTGGTCCTGGGCGCAGGCTGGCCGGGCGTGCTGCTGCATGAGGCGATCGGCCACGGCTTCGAAGGCGACTTCCACCGCAAGGGATCGTCGGTCTTCACCGGCAAGATGGGCCAGCGCGTCGCCGCCCCGGGCGTGACCGTGGTCGATGACGGCTCCATCGCGGGTCGCCGCGGCTCCCTGACCATCGATGACGAAGGCACGCCGACCTCGCGCACCGTGCTGATCGAGGACGGGATCATGGTCGGGCTGATGCACGACCGGCTGTCGGCGCGTCAGCTGAACGCCCGCGCCACCGGCAACGGCCGCCGCCAGTCCTTCGCCCACATGCCCATGCCGCGCATGACCAACACCTTCATGGAAGGCGGCAAGGACTCCAAGGCCGACATGATCGCCTCGACGAAGCGCGGCCTCTACGCCGCGAACTTCGGCGGCGGCCAGGTGGACATCACCAACGGCAAGTTCGTGTTCCAGTGCACCGAGGCCTATCTGATCGAGGACGGTCGGATCACCGCCCCCGTCCGCGGCGCCACCTTGATCGGCGACGGGGCCACGGCGCTGACCCAGGTGCAGATGATCGGCGACGACTTCGAGTTCGATCCCGGCGTCGGCGTTTGCGGCAAGGCCGGCCAAGGCGTCCCCGTCGGCATCGGCCAACCCTCGCTGAAGATCGCCGGACTCACGGTCGGCGGCACGGCGGTCTGAGGCGACGCCGCCCGGCGTTTCATGGTAGAGCTTCCCTTGACGGTTGCATGAACGATCGCACTCGCGGTCGCGGCCCGTCCGGGGAGACGTTTCATGAGGGCCGCCCTCTCTCAGTACGCAGTCGACATCCAGATGACGCCGGCCACGCTGGAGGCGCTCATGGCGAGCGGCTACGCGCTGTCGGCCTTCAAGGCCGTCCAGACCACGGTCAACGGCGCCGCGCCTCTGCTGTGGTACCAGACGAGCCGACTGCTGATGACCACCTCCGTCACCTGGCAGGAACAGTATCAGGCCTATGCCTCGACCAGTCAGATCATCGCCCACGGAATGATCCGGCCCAATTCGACGACCGACATCGGCCTCGGCCAGACCGCTCAGGTCGGCGCCAACGGCGCCATGACCGCTACGGATGGAGGAACGCCCGCCGCGATCTCCATCCTGAACCAGGCCAGTCAGCCGTGGACTTGCGGCGTTTCGCAGGTGGTGGAGAACCAGACGAACCCGGTCTGCGCCGTACCGCTCTACGGGAACATGATCGACGTCATCGCGCCGGTGGAGCAGGTCCTGCTGATGCTCTCGGCCATGTCGGCCAACACCGGCACCGTGATCTATCAGGCCTATGCCCCCGGCGTGCTGATCGACCTCAGGGGCGCCGCGCAGCGCACGGTCCAGTTCGACATCAACAACGGCTGGAGCTGGGACAGCGGGACATGGGCGCGGTCGGTGGCGTCCAACACCGACCTCGTGCCCCTGCTGATCCAGCAGTGAGGCGACGAACGGGCCAGTCCGCTCTCGCCGCGCCGCCGATCACGTTCTGAGCCGGATTACCGGGACCGCCACTCCGGTCCTACGATCTCGAAGCCGCGGGCCTTCAGGCTGTCCAGCACGCCGCCCTCTTCGGCCAGCAGGCGGACCGGCGCGACGCCCATCGTCGTGCCCGGCGAGATCATGGCCGTCTCCACCGCCGCCGCCCATTGCTGGTGCAGCTGGGGAGCCAGCTCGGGATCGCCCCACGGCCAGCAGACGTTCAGCGCCTGTTCGATCGGCGAGTTGACCACCTCCGGCACGCGGAAGGCGCGCCAGTCGATCGCGCGGTCACGCGACGACTCGGGCCCGGCCTCGGCGGCGGCGATGGCGCGCTCGACGCACGGCACATGGACGCTCTGGGGCGCCGAGATCAGGCTTTCGACCAGTTCGTCGCCCCGCACGGTGCCGACCGGACGCATGTCGATGCGGGCGCGGCGGCCGGCGCGGCGCACCACGTCCACCGCGTCCTGCGCCTCGCCCCCGGCGCGGAAGCCGGCCTTGTCCTGCATCAGGTCCAGGCTGGTGAAGAGCAGGCTCTGGGTGCGCCAGTTCTGGTTCCGCTCGTCGGCCATCAGCGCGTCAAGCCGCGCCTGATACTCGGGCGACAGCCAGGTCGCCGTGGTCTGCCCCTGGGGCATCCGCCCGATGGTCCGTGCGCGCCAGATGACGCGCAGGATATCGCTGAACGACGCCCGGCCCTCCTGAGGCAGCAGGATCAGGTCCGCCTTGGCGGTCGCCTGCTCCAGCGCATCGGGATGCCAGGTGACGTCGCGCGGGATGGCGCGGATCGAGCCCACCAGGATCAGGGTCGAATCGCCCCGTGTGATCGTCCACATCGGCGCGCCCGAGCGACGGGCCAGCACCACGACCTCA
>NZ_JAHFPF010000230.1 GCF_023259385.1 Brevundimonas sp.
GGCCGACGATGACCACGTCCTCGCCCAGATCGGCTTCCTGGCACAGGCTTTCCGGCAGGGTGATGCGGCCGCCGCCGTCGTAGGCCAGCGGACGCTGGCCGGCGTAGAAGGTCTCTTCCAGGGCGGTGCGCAGGTCGTCGCCGAAGGGCAGCTCCTCGATCATCGAGACGTACTCGGCCATCAGCTTGTCGCCGCCGGCCTCGAGGCAATCGGACTCGATCGAGAAGAAGCAGAACACGCCGTGCTCGGCGCCGTTGTCGGCGGTGCGGAACTCCTGCGGGATCAGCAGGCGGCGCTTGCCGTCCAGTTGTTTCTCATAGGTCGAGAGAAACACGCCCTGCCCACTCGAGCCCCTGAAAGCCCGCTCCCCTGAATCCCGTTGACGCCAGCCGGCGCACCCACACCCTTACTGAGGTTCTGGGATAGCATGGGATTGAGTGGGTCTCAATGGGATTAGTTGACGATCGTTAACCGTCAGACCCGCTCAAAATTGAACGAAAACCGGAACATACAGTGAACTATGCACATGTGGACGGACGGTGGATCGATGCTGACAGCCCTTTCGATCCAATCGGTTAAGACGGGGCGAAACCACTGGGATCGAAACCCTTCCGCCGATCCCAACCGGCGATGAAAATTTTCGGGCCGGCACGCGGCTTGCGCCGATTACCAAAGCTTCCCTGGCGGACCGGAACCCGAAGTGGTCGCTTGCCGGCACGCGACTGGAGCCGCCATGACGTTTCGCCCCCTGATCTTCGCCCTGGCGATCACCGTCGCCCTGGCCGGCGCGCCGGTCGCTGCCTCGGCCCAGCCGTCGCCCCCGCTCTCCAGCCAGCCCTCGGCCCGCGCTGACCTCGACGCCTGGGTCGGCCGGCAAATGAGCCTGCGTTCAATCCCGGGCATGCAAGTCGTGGTCGTGAAGGACGGACGGGTCGTCTTCTCGGGCGCCTATGGCCTGGCCAATCTGCAGACCCCGGTCCCGGTCACCCCGGACACCGTCTTCTCGATCAACTCCGCGACCAAGACCTTCACCGGCGTCGAGATCCTGCGGCTGGTCGAGCGCGGCGAGGTGGATCTGGACGCCCCGGTCTCGACCTATCTCGCGGACCTGCCCCAGGCCTGGCGGCCGATCACCGTGCGCCAGTTGCTGACCCACATGTCGGGCCTGCCTGACATCATCACGCGCGACGGCGGCTATGTCGGCCAGGACCGGACCTCGGCCATCGCCGCCCTGGCGGACCAGCCCCTGCGCGCCGCGCCCGGCGAGCGGTTCGCTTACAACCAGACCAACTATCTGCTTCTGCAATGGGTCATCGAGCAGGCGCGCGGCCGCGCCTTCGAGGCCGTGGTGGGCCAGGACGCCTTCGCCGCGCTGGGCATGACCCATTCCGGCTTCGGCGACTCTCTCGACCTCATCCCCGGCAAGGCCGACAGCTATCGCTACAATCGCCCGACGGACGGACAGCCGCCTCGCCTCCAGAACGTGCACGAGCTCTTCCCGCCCTTCACCCGCGCCGCGGCGGGTATCAACAGCTCGGGTCAGGACCTGGCACGCTGGCTGATCGCGCTGCAGGCCGGCCAGATTCTCAAGCCGGCGACGCTCGAGGCGCTGTGGACCCAGGGCCGCTTCAACGACGGCCGGACCGGCGAATGGGCCAACGGCTGGGTCGTCGTCGACCGCCCCGAGCACCGGTCCGTCGGCATGAGCGGCGGCGGCCGGTCCGCCTTCTCCGTCTATCCGGACGATGGCGTGGCGGTGATCATCCTGACCAATCTGGCGGGCGCCTATCCGGAGGAACTGACCGACCCCGTCGCCGCCCGCTTCATCCCCGGCATGACCCTGACCGGCGTGACCGCCCTGCGCGAGCGGCTGGAAGCGGAAGGCTTCGACCGGGCCGAACGGATCGCGGCGGAGTTCGTCGCGCGGGACGGCGCCGCCTCCCTGTCCGAAAGCGATCTGAACAACTGGGGCTATCGTCTGCTGTCCCGGGGCCAGATCGCGGACGCCCTCACGCTGATGAAGCTGATCGTCAAACTCCACCCGGACAGCGGCAACGCCTACGACAGCCTGGCCGAGGTGTACGCCCGCTCCGGCGACCGCGCCCGCGCCATCGAGAACTACCGGCGCGCCCTCACGCTCGATCCCGCCAACGCCAACGCCGTCGAACAGCTCAAGACGCTGGAGGACGGGCGCTAGCGCGGCGAGCGGCGGCCCCGTCCGCGCTCAAGGAGCGAGCGCCCGCGGCGCAAGCGCTAGGGCAAGAAATATGGTCAGACGGCCTGTAAGCCGGGTTCTGTTCCGCCCCCGAACCGAAGTCTGGGGACGGCGACGATCATTCCTCTGGACCGGCCATTGCTGACCGGTTCTCGCGACCTACCCGGATGCTCTCGGGCGGTGAGCCCTGCAGGCCGAAACCCACGCGACATCCCTATTCGGTCTTGCTCCAGGCGGGGCTTGCCATGCCGGTCCTGTTGCCAGTCCCGCGGTGGGCTCTTACCCCACCCTTTCACCCTTACCGGCCTCGCGAGGCCGGAGGTTTGCTTTCTGTGGCGCTATCCCTCGGGTCGCCCCGGGCGGGCGTTACCCGCCGCCTTTTCACCGTGGAGCCCGGACTTTCCTCGACGAGAGCATAACCCCCGCCGCGACCGCCCGGCCGTCTGACGGGGGCTAGGTGAGCTTTTCGAGGGACGGCGTCAAGGAACGGGTCGGCAGGCGATCACATAGTCATGCCCGTGGCGCAGCCCGCCCTCGGCCGCGCACAGGGCCAGGCCTTCGGCCCTCAGACGCTCGATCTCCCGCGCCAGGCTCTCCGCGACCCCGCGGTCCCGGATCCGCTCCAGGCGCCGCACCGCCATGTCGAGCTGCCCGTTCACCCACCTTTCGCGGTACCGATTGGCGAAGCGGCGCGAGGCGGTGATCACGAATCCCGACCGGGCCAGGGACGCCTCGACCCATTCGGCGGGATATTCGCGATAGGGCGTCTCATCGGCCAGCAGCAGGACCGCGTCCCGCATCCGGCCGATGGCCTGAACCAACCGTCCCGCGTCGCTCCCGGCCGCTCCGACCACGTAGGGATCCAGGCCGACGACATAGAGGGTCTTTCCCACCAGCGGCCTGAGGCGGGCGAACAGCTCGCCCTGGAAATAGGGTGAGAAGCCTTCGACGGCGCCCAGCAGATAGTCGGCCAGCACGGTCTCGAACCGCTCTCCCGCCAGCAGCGCCGGATCGGTCCAGTTGCCGACGATCAGACGGTCCGCCGGCCGCATTCGGTCGCCGACCCCGCGCGAGACCTGGGCGGCGTGACCCGGCGATCCCGTCACCCCGCACCAGCGGTCCGTCGGCAGGGCCGTGCTCCAAAGGCTGGAATTGACCCCGGTCCCCGCGTCCAGAAACCCGCCCCAGGGGCGGCCCGCCTGAAGCGCTTCGATATGGGTGAACAGAGCCGAGGTCATTGGGGGAAACCGTCTTGATTGTTGTTATAGTATAACATAACAGACCCCTCTTCAATCAAGCCGGGGGCTGTCATGCACACCAGAACCATCCTTCTCGCCGCCGCCGGCGTCAGCGCGCTCGCCGGCGCGGCCCAGGCCCTTCCCGACACGCCGCCCCAGTCTGGCCCGACGACCCAGCTCGACGAGGTCGTGGTCACCGCCGACCCCCTGGGCCGAGCCGGTCGGGACGTCATCTCCAATGTGGCGGTCGTCCGCGGCGACGATCTGGTGCACCGCCGTCAGGCCACGCTCGGCGAAACCCTCAGCGGCCTGCCCGGCGTCAACTCCGACACCTTCGGCGGCGGAGCCGCCCGCCCGGTTATCCGCGGCCAGACCGCGCCGCGGGTCAAGGTGCTGACGGACGGCGCCGCCATCCTCGACGCCTCCGAGGTCTCGCCCGACCACGCCGTCTCCGGCGACCCCCTGCTGCTGGAGGGCGTCGAGATCCTGCGCGGCCCCAGCGCCCTGATCTATGGCGGCGGCGCCATCGGCGGAGCGGTCAACCTGCTGGACAAGAAGGTGCCGACCCGCCTGCCGGCCGGCGGCCATGACGGCGTCGCCGAACTGCGCCTGGGCGGCGCCGACGACGAGCGCAGCGCCGTCGTCGGCCTGACCGCCGCCCTGGGATCATTCGCGGTGCGGATCGAGGCGGCCGGCCGCCGGTCCAACGACTACGACGTCCCCTTCTACACCCCGACCCACGCTGATCATGAGCATGGGGAAGACGAGCACGAGGAAAACGAAGGCTTCGACCGGCTGGAGGGCTCCTTCAACGACACCCGCACCCTGACCCTGGGCGGCTCGTGGATCGGCGCGCGCGGCTACCTCGGCGCCGCCTTCACCGAACAGCGCAGCGAATACGGCCTGCCGGGCCACAGCCACGAGTACGAAAGCTGCCACCCGCACGGCTCCAGCCTGCATTGCGGCGGCCACGACCATGGCGAGGACGACCATGATCACGATCATGACCATGAGCACGAGGGCGCGCCCACGGTCGATCTGGTCAGCCGCCGCGTCGATGTGCGCGGCGAGATCAACGATCCCTTCGCCGGGGTGGAGCGCATCCGCTTCCGCGGCGGCTTCACCGACTATCGGCATCACGAGATCGACGACGGCGCGATCGCGACCACCTTCTCCAACGAGGGTCACGACGCCCGCATCGAGGTCCAGCACGCGCCGATCGCCGGCTTCCGGGGCGTGGTCGGCGTCCAGAACGGGCGCAGCGACTTCGCCGCGGTCGGAACCGAATCCTTCATCCCTGAAAGCCGGATCGAGACCAACGCCCTGTTCGTGGTCGAGGAGTATCGGCTGGGCGACTGGCGGTTCGAAGGCGCGATCCGCCAGGAATGGCAGGACGCCTCGGCCAAGGGCCGCGCCGCGCGCAGCCACGACCCGTTCTCGATCTCGGCCGGCGCCAGCTGGGCCGTGGCGCCGGGTTATGTGATCTCGGCCAATGTGGCGCGCTCGCAGCGGGCTCCGACGGCCCAGGAGATGTACGCCCGGGGCGTTCACCTGGCGACCAACACCTATGAGATCGGTTCGGTCGACCTGGACGTCGAGACCGTGCAGTCGCTGGAGCTGGGCGTGCGCAAGACGACGGGGACCGTGACCTTCTCGGCCGGCGCCTACCGGTATGACTATGACGGGTACATCTATGCCGACACGCTGGACCGGTTCGAGGACTTCCGGCTGATCCGTTACACCCAGGCCGACGCGCGCTTCACCGGCGTCGAGGGGGATGTGACCTGGCGGGTTCGTCCCGACCTGTCCTTCACCGTCTTCGGCGACATGGTTCGGGCCGAGCTGAAGGACGGCGGAAACCTGCCGCGGATTCCGGCGGCGCGGGCGGGGGTCCGCGCGGACGCCCGGCGCGGCGACCTGTCCGGCGATCTGGAGTACGTCCGCGTCTTCGAACAGGACCGCATCGCCGACTACGAACGCGAAACCCCCGGCTATGACATGGTCAACGCCACCCTCGCCTACGACGTCTCCGTCGCGGGCGCCGACGGACAGGTCTTCGTGCGCGGCACGAACCTGCTGGATGAGGTCGCGCTGAACCACGCCTCGTTCATCAGCAACCTGGCGCCGCTGCGGGGCCGCAACATGGTGCTCGGCGTCCGCGCCCGCTTCTGACAG
>NZ_JAHFPF010000231.1 GCF_023259385.1 Brevundimonas sp.
TAGGCCATGACGCAGGTGGGCGAGCCGTGGATGCCCAGCTTGTGCTCGACGCTGACGGGATGGAAGCTGTTGCGCGCGCCCAGCGAGCCGTCCGGGTTCACCAGATACTTGGACGCCAGAAACAGGCTGATGCCCTTGGGCCCGGCGGGGGCGTCGGGCAGGCGGGCCAGCACCAGGTGGACGATGTTGTCGGTGGCGTCGTGGTCGCCCCAGGTGATGAAGATCTTCTGGCCCGAGAGGCGGTAGGTCCCGTCGGCCTGGGGGACAGCGGTGGCGGTCAGGGCGCCGAGGTCCGAGCCAGCCTGCGGCTCGGTCAGCACCATGGCGCCGGTCCATTCGCCGGAGACCAGCCTGGACAGATAGGTCGCCTTCTGCGCCTCGGTGCCTTGCGCCTCCAGCGCCTCGATGGAGGCCAGCGACAGCATGGGGCACAGGCCGAAGGCCATGTTGGCGGCGTGGACCGTCTCATAGGCGGCGAGCTCCAGCGCCTTGGGCAGTTGCTGCCCGCCGGAGTGGGCCTGGGCGGTCAGGCCGGTCCAGCCGCCGGCGGCGAACTGGCGGTAGGCGTCGGCGAAGCCCGGCGCGGCGGTGACGTTCCCGTCCTTGCAGGTCGAGCCCTTCTGGTCGCCGATGCGGTTCAGCGGAGCCAGGACGCCCTCGGAGAACTGGCCCGCCGCCTCCAGCACCGCGCCCATCAGGTCGGCGTCATAATCGGGGAAGGCGCCGGTGGCGGCGACCTGGTCGATGCCGGCCACGGCCTGCAGGGTGAAGGCGAGATCACGGATCGGGGCGCGGTAGGTCATGGAGAGTCCTTGGAACGTCACGTCAGCTTTGCCCTCGTGACGCCACGGCAGGCAAGTGCGGGCGCCGCATCGACGCATCGACATCGGGAGCGGCGGCCCTACATACTCGCGACAGTCGGAGGCGGAGAAGACCATGCGGCGCAGGGAGCTGATGATCGGCGGGGTGTTGGCGGCCGGCGGTCTGGTCGCGGCGCGCGCCCCTGACGCCCGCGGCCTGGACGTCGTGCTGAGGGGGGTCGACGCCGACGAGCATCCGGATCTCAAGGGCGTGGTCGTGCGTGTGGACGGGCAGGTCGCGGCCGAGCGCCACTACAACGGCCAGCCGGCGAACACGCTTCACGACATGCGGTCCGCCGGCAAGAGCGTGACCTCGCTGCTGGTGGGCGCGGCCCGCGACCGGGGGCTGATCGACAGCCTGGCCGATCCGGTCCGGCGCTACTGGCCGGAGGCGGCGGGCAGCGCGATCGGCGACGTGACCCTGTCGGATATCCTCACCATGCGGTCGGGACTGGCGGCCGACGACGACCGGCCCGAATCGCCGGGCAACGAGGACCGGCTGGATGCGGCGCCCGATCCCGTGGCCTTCGTCCTGGAGACGCCCCGCGCCGCGCCGCCGGGTTCGACCTATCTCTACAACTCCCTGACCGCCTATGTGGCCGGGCTGGTGGTCGAGAAGGCCACGGGCCGGCAGGGGCGGGACTTCGCGCGCGAGGCGCTGTTCGACCCGCTGGGGATCACGCGTTTCGACTGGGCCGTCGACGCGGCGGGCCGGCTGAAGGGGCAGGGGAACCTGTCGCTGGCGACGCACGACATGGCCCTGATCGGCCAGATGGCGCTGGATGGCGGATCGGCCGGCAGTCGTCAGGTGATCAGCCGCGGATGGATCGAGGAGAGCCTGAGCCCGAAGGTGGCGATCGGCGCGGTGGATCCGTACGCCGACGGCTACGGCTATTTCTGGTACGCCAAGGCCCTGCCGGTGGGGGACAGGACCGTCGACATCCGGTTCGCTTCGGGCAACGGCGGCAACAAGATCTATGTCGTTCCGGCCCGGAACATGGTCGTGGCCGTCACGTCGAGCGCCTATGGCCGGGGCTATGGCCAGCGCCGGTCCCAGGCGATCCTGACCGCGCTTCTGGCGGCCGGCTGACCGGGAGGGATGTGATGGCCGAACCGCGCAACCGATACTCCGTGACCTCACTGGTGCTGCACTGGCTGATCGCGGTGCTGATCCTGGTCCAGATCCTGCTGATCACGGCCCATGACGCGACCGAGGGGCCGCTGTCGCGAGAGTTCATACAGATCCACAAGTCGGTGGGCCTGACGATCCTGCTGCTGACCCTGGCGCGGATCGGCTGGCGGATCGCCAATCCGGCCATTCCTCTGCCCGGCCATATGAAGCCGTGGCAGAGGCGGTTCGCCCGCGTGACGCATGTGCTGTTCTACGTCGCCCTGATCGCCCTGCCGCTGACCGGATGGGCGGCCAGTTCGACGGGCGGGCGGGACATCCCGTTCTTCGGCCTGTTCGACTGGCCCCTGCTGCCGATCGGGGGCGGGCGCGAGGCGGGGCGGGCCCTGATGGAGGCGCACGGGGTCGCGGTGAAGGCGCTCTACGTCCTGCTGGCCCTGCATGTGGCGGCGGCGCTGAAGCACCACTTCATCGACCGGGACAACATCCTGCACCGGATGATCCCGCTGATTCCGCGTCGGCCCTGAGACCGGAGGCGGGGGTTGCGCCGGGGTAGGGCGAGGGCGCACATGACCGGCGACGACGGCATGAGGATTTGAGACGCGTGGAACGGCTGGATCTGACGACGGGTCGGGACGCGGGGGCCGAGGAAGCCGCCGTCCGGGCGCTGGCGGACGGCAAGCTGATCATCCTGCCGACCGAGACCGTCTACGGCCTGGCCGCCGACGCGTCCGACGCCCGCGCCGTGGCCGCCATCTTCGAGGCCAAGGGGCGGCCGCGCTTCAATCCCCTGATCGCCCATGTGGCCGACGCCGCCGGAGCCGAGGCCGTCGCGGTGTTCGACGACCGCGCGCGGCGCCTGGCCGAGGCCTTCTGGCCCGGCCCCCTGACCATCGTCGCCCCGGTGCGGAATCGCGAGGCGGTGTGCGACCTGGCCCGGGCCGGGCTGGACAGCGTGGCGGTGCGCGTGCCCGGCCACGCCCGCGCCCGCGAGGTGATCGGCGCCTTCGGCGGGCCGGTGGTCGCGCCCTCGGCCAACCGCTCGGGCCGGCCCAGTCCGACGACCTTCGCCGACGCCATGGAGGAGACCGGCTTCGCCGCCGCCGAGGGCGTCGACGGCGGCCCCTGCGCCGTGGGAGTGGAAAGCACCGTGGTGTCGGTGCTGAACGGCGTGGTCAGCCTGCTGCGCCCCGGCGCCGTGACCCGCGACGAGCTGGAGGCGGTGGTCGGACCGCTGGACGGGGCGCCGGACGGGGGCGGGGAGGGACATCGTTCGCCCGGCCGCCTGACCCTGCACTATGCGCCGGACGCGCCGGTGCGGATCAATGCGACGAGCCTGCACAAGGGCGAACTGCTGCTGGGCTTCGGTCCGGGGGTGGGCGATCCGCGCTGGAGCCTGAGCCCGACGGGGGACCTGCGCGAGGCGGCGGCCAACCTGTTCCGGCGGTTCCGCGAGGCCGACCGCGAGAAGCCGTCGGGCATCGCCGTGGCGCCCGTGCCGCTGGACGGGCTGGGCGAGGCGATCAACGACCGGCTGCGCCGGGCGGCGGGGCATATCGGCTAGGGCCTGTGCAGGGGCGGGTCTTTCTGCGCTGTCGGCCACATCCGCGTCACTCCGGCTTCGATCCCGCGCCCTGATCCTCCAGCCAGCGCAGCCGCATGGTCTGGAGCCGGATCGACCATTCGCTGCGGGCCTGCTCCACCGGATCGAGCGCGTCGAGCGAGACCGTCAGCCGCTGCAGCTCTTCCTCGACCGTGAGTCTGAGGCGGCGCAGGGCGTCGGCGCGCATGGCCGGATCGAGCGTCGCCCACAGGCCGGCGCGAAGCCGGAAGGGGTCGACGCCGACGCTGGTCGCGCGGACGGGATCGCAGATCCAGCCTTCCACCGCCGCGACGCCCTCGGGCGACAGGGACAGGTGGCTGCCCTTGTGGCCGGTCTCGATGGGGGTGCTGTCGATCAGGCCCGCCTCAACGAGGCGGCGGATGGCCGGATAGACCGCGCCGGCGCTGCCGCTCCACTCGATGGAAGGCGAGGTCTGGAAGGCCCGGCGGACCTTGAAGGCGGTGCGGTTCTGGCGGTGATGGATCTCGGAAAGCACCGCCCCCTCGAGCTCCGTCAGGCCGGATGAATGTCTTGTCATTTGACGCCCGATCGCAAGTTGGTACTAATCGTACTAGTTTTTCGAAAGGTCGTCATGCGTACTTCGCTCTTCAAACTGGCTTTCGCGGCCGCTGCCCTGTTCGCGCCCGTGTACAACGAAGCGTGGGCGCAGACCCAGCCGCCGACCGTGATCAGCCTCTTCCAGTCCAATGACCGCGTCCTGGTCATGCTGACGATCGGCGACCATCCGCCGATGCCCGCCGTGTTCGACACCGGCACGAACGGGAACGTCATCGACATGGGGGTCGCCCAAAGGCTGGGACTGGAGAACCGGGGCGCCTCGCGCTCCATCGACGGCAGCACCGGCCGGCCCGTGCCCGGGTTCGAGACCTTCATCGCCGGCGCCAGCCTGGGCGGGACGCCGATCCAGGACGCCCGCGCCACAGCCATGGCCTTCAGCCATCCGAACGAGGTCGCGATCATCGGCCCGAACAGCTTTCCGGGGCAGTACGTCCTGATGGATCTGGGCCGGAGCCGGCTGAGCCTGTACGCGCCGGCGGACGCGCCCGAGGCGGGGGAGGGCTTCCCCTACCTGGGCGAAGGGGGCGCGGCCCTGCCGTCCCTCAACATCGAACTGGAGGGACGGGCGATCCCGGCCATCCTGGACACGGGCAACACGAGCGACTTCCTGCTGCCGCTCAGCCTGGCCAAGGACCTGCCGCTGGAGAGCGAGCCGGTGGTCATCGGCCACGCGACGTCCGCCGCCGGCGTGCAGGATGTCTATGAAGCGCGCCTGGGCGAGGACATCACCATCGCGGGGGTGGTGATCCACCGGCCCAAGATCCGGTTCATCGAAGGCGGGCGCCCGAACATCGGCATGCCGGTGCTTCGCCAGCTGAAGCTGATGTTCGATCCGGTGCAGCGCCGGACCTGGGTCGTCGGCGCGCCCGCGGCCCGGTAGCGACACGGACATCGGGGCGCTGCGGCCTAGAGAAACCGCGCCCTGATATCCACGCTGGAGCGTTCGCCCACCTCGTCGAAACAGGTCGTCAGCCAGTCCTCCGCCGCCTCGCGGCCATGGCCCTTCAGCCGGTTGAGGAAGGTCCATTCGGTGTCGAACTTGGACCCCAGTGAAAGCGGCGCCAGCCAGCGGTCGCTGTCGATGGCGTGCATGCGGATGGCCTGGGCGCGGTGGCGGTTTCCGGTCTGGAGCTGACCGTCGGCGATCAGGGACTGGAGCAGGGCGAAGGCGCGCAGCTCGGAGACCAGGGGGGCGTTGAAGACGATCTCGTTGAGGCGGTCCATGATCTCGCCGGCGGCGTGGGGCGTGTCCTCGCGCACGAAGGGGTTCAGCGGCAGGATCAGGACGTCGTCGGGCGTGTCCGGATGGATCAGGGGCCACAGCGCCGGATTGGCCAGATAGCCGCCGTCCCAATAGCTTTCGCCGTCGATCTCCACCGCCTGGAACAGGTGCGGCAGGCACGAGGAGGCGAGCAGGACCTCGGGCGTGATCTCGGCGGTCCT
The DNA here is from genome assembly GCF_023259385.1 of Brevundimonas sp. GTDB lineage: Bacteria > Pseudomonadota > Alphaproteobacteria > Caulobacterales > Caulobacteraceae > Brevundimonas. Next base: position 5,615 of record NZ_JAHFPF010000231.1, read on the forward strand.
GAAGACGCG
>NZ_JAHFPF010000017.1 GCF_023259385.1 Brevundimonas sp.
CGAGGATGAGGCTCTTGAGGCGCATCAGCGGGCTCCCTGCGGCACGTTGGCGGCCGACAGGCCGAAGCCCGGCTGGCCGAGCTCGAAATCGGAGACCGGCTGGAAGGCCGGGTTGCTGCGGTCGAAGGCCAGGCCGCCGTCGACGAAAACCTGGTCGGCGCGGGCGTAGACCGAGAACGGATTGGCGCTCCAGATCACCACGTCGGCGCGTTTGCCGGCTTCCAGCGAGCCGGTCTGGTCGGCGATGCCGAGCGACCGGGCCGGGTTCAGGGTGATCCAGCTGATCGCCCGCTCTTCGGAGATGTTCATGCCGATGCGGCGGCCGGCGGCGAGGGCCGCGGCGGCTTCCTGGTTCAGGCGCTGGGTCAGTTCGGCGTCGTCGGAGTGGATGACCGCGCACGAACCGGGCTGGGCGTCGACGAGGGCGGCGTTGGCCTCCACCGCATCCAGGGCTTCCATCTTGAAGCCCCACCAGCCGGTCCACATGTCGGCGCAGATGCCCTCGCGGGCCAGCAGCGGCGCGACCTTGTAGGCCTCGATGGCGTGGTGGAAGGCGGTGATCCTGAAGCCGAATTCCTTCGACAGGTCGATCATCATGGCCATCTCGTCGGCCCGGTAGCAGTGGTTCTGCACCAGGATCGAACCGTCCAGCACGCCGGCGATGGTCTCGTTCTGCAGGTTGCGGGTCGGGGGCGTGCCCTCGCCGTCCGCGCGCCACTTGTCCCATTTGGCGCGGTAGTCCTGGGCGGCGATGAAGGCGGCGCGATAGCCGGCCATATTGCCCATGCCAGTGGCCGGGCTCTGGTTGCGGCCGCCGTAGACGCGCGACGGGTTCTCGCCGCAGGCCATCTTCAGGCCATAGGGCGCGCCGGGGAATTTCATCCCCTGCATGGTCACCGACGGGATGTTGCGCACCGTCACGCCGCGGCCGCCGAACAGGTTGGCCGAGCCGGGCAGGATCTGGAGGGTGGTCACGCCGCCGGCGCGGGCGGCGTTGAAGCCGGGATCCTGCGGCCACAGGCTGTGCTCGGCCCAGACCTGGGCGGTGTTGGGGCTGGTGGCCTCATTGCCGTCGCTCATGCCGCTGACGCCCGGCGAGGGATAGACGCCGAGGTGGGAGTGGACGTCGATGATGCCCGGGGTCACGAAGCGGCCGTTGGCCTGCACCGTGCGGTAGCCGGCCGGGATGGCCGTGGAGGCGTCGCCGACGGCGGCCACGCGGCCATCGGTGATCACGACCACGCCGTTCTCGATCTTGCGTCCGGCGCCGTCCAGGACGGTGCCGCCGACGATGGCGAAATTCTCGCGCGGCAGGCCGCGGTAGGTCGACGGATAGGGATCGGGGTTGGTCGCGGAGTCCAGACCGGCCGCCAGCGGCTGGCGGGTCTTGGCGCCGGACGATCCGTCAGGCGCGGGCGTCTGGCTGCTTCCGGTGCTGGTGGTGGCGCAGGCCCCGAGGGCGAGCACGGCGAGGGCGGCAAGGCCGGGGCCTGCCAGGCGGCGAAGTCTCATGAAAAGCTCCCCTGTGCGCCCAACCTCGAAAACGGCGGCGCGAACTCGGGGCGGATTACAAGAGGCTGAGGGCCGCCGCGACAAGGCCCTAAACATTACAAGTCGGTAAGGCGGGCTTTCGCTTCGTCTTCGGACAGTCCGGCGATGGAGAGCCGTTTGGTCCGCGACTGGCCGCCGCGTTCAAGCGTCACGGCGGATTTGGGCACGCCGAGCGCCTTGGCCATCAGCTTGAGCAGGGCCGCATTGGCCTCGCCCTCGACCGGCCGGGCGCGGACGCGAACCTTGAGGATGGGGCGGTCGTCGGTGTCGGTGGCCCAGCCGTCGATGCGGTCGGCGGAGGCGCCGGGGGTGAGGCGGATGGGGAGGTGGGCCATGGGAGTACCGAGGGGCAGCAGAGATGCGGCGTCGCAGAGCCAGCTTGGCTGTGGAGGCTCGACGCTCCATTATGCGGCTTGTTCAAGCCTACTGATCTCGGATGCAAGAATTGACATGCTCTCGCGGTGTAGCCAATCCAAGCGCAGCAACACGGACCAAGTTGTTTGCCGATTCGGCGGGCTATTGTCAGAACCCGGCTTGTGCGCAGCAATTGTTCGTCGACACAGCCAAGGGGGAAGCTATCCACTTCGCCGAGATGGCCCACATTTTCGCGGCCAGCGATAACGGGCCTAGGTCGAAAGCAGATTTGACCGACGCTGAGCGCGGATCATACGACAACCTTATTCTCCTTTGCGCCAACTGCCACACAACGATTGACAAGGCGCCTGACGACTATCCAGACACTCTGATCAGACAATGGAAACGCGATCGCGCCGAGCGACTGGCAGACCTGTTTTCCGTCAAAGCCTTTGCTTCTCGAGCTGAAGTTCGCGCTGCGATCGAACCTTTGTTGACGGCGAACAAGGTCACATTCGAGACCTACGGTCCCGGCTCTGACGCGCGGTTTGATATCGAGAGTGAAGTGCCTACCGCTTGGCACCGTAAGATGCTTGGCAGCATCATCCCCAACAACAAGCGGATCCTCGCAATCCTCGACAAAAATCGAGGTCTAGCATCCGGCCGAGAAGCCGTAACAGTTGAGAAATTTCGGCAGCACACCGATGACCTTATCGCCCGCCACCTTACGGATGCGGATGGCGGCCAAAGGTTTCCTGGGGCAATGGACCAAATAATGGTGGATGATGGCTAAGGACCACGCAAACTGGCTGGTTGGCGTCCTGCCTCAGCATGCAGAAGTCACGAATCTCGAACGTCTCGGACCGAACCTCGTGCGGGTTGACCGCAAGTCGGCTCCACCGGCGATCATCGGAGTGATTTCGGCCGATCAAGTTCGAACGGCTGACTGTGAGGCGTTGTTGAACGGTACTCCGCGTCCGGACTTAATCCTCAATATCCCCAAGGCTGCAACGTGGCAAGGCGAGGTAATCGATCGTCTGGAAGCCCAAGGCGTGGCTTGGGGCAAGATGTACGACCTGTACCGGGCCCTGAACATGGAGGACGATGTCTCAAGCTATCGCAACCCGAGCCTATCGTTCATAGAGCGCCTGTTTCAACAGCACAGGAACGTGGGCTACCTCGAACGTGTGAGCGATCAGGTCTATCGGCTTCACCGTGTGACTGGTGGGCCTGTCGTTGTGGCGCTGACGGATGCATATGAAGTAACCGCAGACACGGTGCGCACGGCCTATGGGGCACTCGCGCCGTTCGACATTCTTCTCAAGAACACACCCTACGGCCGTGTCTCATCCCAAGGCTGGGCAACCGCAGCGGAACTTGGCATCGAAATCTGTGACCAATCCAGCATCTTTACCCGCCTGCGAAATGACGGCGAAGCCGATCATCAGAGCGATCGCTGAAACGATTGGCAGCCTGCGGACAAAGGGGCGGCTCGAAGCCTATGTTTTCGGCTCGGTCGTCAATCGAAAGACGGCGACGTGGTCGGACATCGACCTCTTGATCGTCTGTGAGCTTGAGGTCGACGGCCCTTTGGCTCGAAACAGCTTGGCGGAGCTTTCTGACAAGTTCCCAATCGACCTAACGATCATGCTGACCGAGGAGGAGGTAGAACTCGACTTCATACGATCCGAACGGTGCCGTTGGCTAACGTCATCAAAGAGCAGGTAGTCTTGTTCAGCCACGCCTGCATAGCCCATGAAAAAGGGCGCGGCCCCATCCGGCGCCGCGCCCTCTTCGTTCAGACTGTGAGAACCCTCAGCCCAGAGCCTTCATCAGCTCCGGCACGGCGACCTTGTAGTCGGCGACCAAGCCGTAGTCGGCGATCTGGAAGATCGGGGCGTCAGGGTCCTTGTTGATCGCGACGATCACCTTGGAGTCCTTCATGCCGGCCAGGTGCTGGATGGCGCCCGAGATGCCGATGGCGAGGTAGAGAGCCGGGGCGACGACCTTGCCGGTCTGGCCGACCTGGTAGTCGTTGGGCGCATAGCCGGCGTCCACGGCGGCGCGGGAAGCGCCCACCGCCGCGCCGAGCTTGTCGGCCAGCGGGTCCATGACGGCGTGGAACTCCTCGGCCGAACCGAGGGCGCGGCCGCCCGAGACGACGATCTTGGCGGCGCCCAGTTCCGGACGGTCCGACTTGACCATTTCCTCGCTGACGAAGGTCGTCTTGGAGGCGTCGGCGCCGGTGACGGTCTCGACCTTGGCCGAGCCGCCGTCAGCGGCGGCGGCGAAGGCGGTCGGGCGCACGGTGATGACCTTCTTGGCGTCCGACGACTGGACGGTCTCCAGTGCGTTGCCGGCGTAGATCGGGCGCACGAAGGTATCGGCCGAGACGACCTCGACGATGTCCGAGATCGGGGCGGTGTCGAGCTTGGCGGCGATGCGCGGGGCGAAATTCTTGCCGTCGGTGTTGGCCGGCGTCAGGACGGCGTCGTAGCCGGCGGCCAGCGGCAGGACGGTGGCCTCGACGGCCTCGGCCAGCATCTTGCCCAGGCCGGCGCTCTCGGCCAGCAGGACCTTGCGGACGCCCGTGATCTTAGCGGCGGCGTCGGCGACGCCCTGGGCGCCCTGGCCCAGGACCAGCACGTCCACGTCGGGCGAGATCGCCAGGGCGGCGGTGACGGTCTTGTGGGTGGTGTCGCGAACGGCCTTGCCGTCGTGATCGGCGATGACGAGAACGGCCATTACAGGACCCCCGCGGACTTGAGCTTGGACACCAGTTCGGCGGCGTCAGCCACCTTCACGCCGGCCGAACGCTTGGGCGGCTCGGCGACCTTGAGCACCTTGAGGCGCGGCGCCGTATCGACGCCGTAGTCGGCGACCGCCTTGACCGCGATCTCCTTCTTCTTGGCCTTCATGATATTGGGCAGGGAGGCGTAGCGCGGGGTGTTGAGGCGCAGGTCCACCGAGACCACCGCCGGCAGGGCCGCCGACACGGTCTGCAGGCCGCCGTCGACCTCGCGGGTGACGGTCGCCTTGCCGCCCTCGATCACGATCTTGCCGGCGAAGGTCGCCTGGGGCCAGTCGAGCAGGGCGGCCAGCATCTGGCCGACCGCATTGTTGTCGCCGTCGATCGACTGCTTGCCCAGCAGGACCAGGTCCGGCTTCTCCTCGTCGACCACCGCCTTGAGCAGCTTGGCGACGGCCAGCGGCTCCAGGTCCGTGTCGGACTGGATCAGCAGGCCCCGGTCGGCGCCCATGGCCAGGGCGGTGCGGATGGTTTCCTGCGCCTGGGTCACGCCGATGGAGACGACCACGATCTCGTCGGCGGTGCCGGCGGCGTGGTGTTCCTTGCCTTCCTTCATGCGCACGGCCTCTTCGACGGCGATTTCGTCGAACGGATTCATGCTCATTTTGACGTTGGCGAGGTCGACGCCGGTCTGGTCCGCCTTGACGCGGGCCTTGACGTTGGAGTCGATCACCCGTTTGACGGGGACGAGAACCTTCATTGCGCTATCCACAAAGTCGCCGGAATGTTGGGTCAGGCAATAGGTACGCCGGACCCGACCTGTCAACGTAACGCGGCGTCAACACGCCAGATCACGGAACGCCTCACATGCACCGTCTCCTGACCATGAAACGGCTCAGCGTGCTGTTTCTGTGCACCTTCGCCGTGCTGCTGGGCGCGACCTTCGCCTGGCAGGCGCTGGTCAAGGCGCCGGGCGAGCGCTGCGTGACCGACGGCGGATGGTGGGACCCCGACCAGCGCGTCTGCGCCCGCCCGATGTCGATCGCGGAGATCGAAGGGATCACCGGCCGCCTGCCCGGCGAGACCCGGGCCCAGGCCTCGGACCGCAAGAACCGCGAACTGGTGGCCATCGAGGATCAGCTGGTCGCCCAGCAGGCCGCCCGCGACGCCGACGCCGAGCGTCAACGGGTCGCCCTGGCCGCCGCGCGCGGCAACTAGCCTCAGCGCGTCGCGCCCGGCTTCCACTTGATGTCGCCCGCGCCGTTGGCGTTGGCGCGGCGGGCGGCGACGAACAGGTGGTCGGACAGGCGGTTCAGATAGCGCACGGCCGCCGGCGTCACCGCCTCGCCGCTCTCGACCAGACGAACGGCCTCGCGCTCGGCCCGGCGCGCCACCGTGCGGGCCAGGTGCAGGTGCGCCGACAGGGGCGCGCCGCCGGGCAGGATGAAGCTGTCCAGCGCCTTGAGGCTTTCGTTCATCCAGTCGATTTCCTGCTCCAGCCGCTCGACCTGACTGTCGAGGATGCGCAGGGCCTCCCATTTGGGCGGCGGCTCCAGCGGGGTGGCCAGGTCGGCGCCGAGGTCGAACAGCTCGTTCTGGATGCGGCCCAGCATGGCGTCGATGCGGTCGTTCTGGCCCGAGTGGAGGCGGGCCACGCCGATCACGGAATTCAGCTCGTCCACCGCGCCATAGGCCTCGACCCGGCGGTCGCTCTTGGACACGGTCGCGCCCGACGCCAGCCGCGTCTGCCCGCCGTCGCCGGTCTTTGTGTAGATCTTGTTCAGGACCACCATGGGCGTCAGGCCCCGTGCGTGGATTTCCACCACATGCCCGCGACCAGCAGCACCACGGCCACGGCCTGCAGCAGGACGCGCAGCCGCATCAGCTTGTTCGAGCGCGAGCGGGCCTCGGGGCCGTCCTTGTAGAGCTGGCGCAGGCCCAGGGCGAGCGTCACGGCCACGGCGACGACGGCGGTGAGAATGAGAATATCGAAGACGGTCATGGACGCTTTCTAGGCCCGACGCCTCGCCGAGGCCAGCACCGCACGGTCGCACCACCTCGGCTAAGCCGTTGGTCATCTATTCGTGTTCCAACGTTCGCTTGCCTGGGGGGCCCATGACTGACCGCGCGATCCGAAATCTGGCCCACCTGCGCCGTTCCGCGTCGACGGCCCGCGTGCTGAACCTGCTGAAGGTGGCCAACGAACACGGCCACGAGCTGGAGTGGCGGACCCGGCCGATCTTCCGCACCCCGGCGCTGAACAGCGCCCTGATCATCAAGCACCGCCTGCGCCGCGACGAGCTGGACGCCTTCCACCTGCGCCGCCAGGTGGCGACCAAGGTGGTCATCCCCATCGACGCCGATGACCTGAAGACGGGCGGCCGCTTCGTCTTCGTCGACCAGCGCAGTTTCGAACGGATGATGCAGGAGGCCTTCGGCCTGGAGGCCGAACACGCCGACCTGCGCACGCTGCGCCTGATGGACGCCCTGCCCTCGCTGGACCCCTTCCTGCTGCGCGAACAGCTGCGCCGCGAGGGGATCGAGCCGGCCCCCTGCTATTTCTCGATCAGCGACGGCGACCTGACGCGGATGGCGCAGTTCGTCGAGGCCGAGATCCGGCCGCTGGTGACCCTGAGCTTCGGCGAGGACGTCGAGGCGGTGGGATCGACCCGGCGGCTGGCCGGCAAGATCCTGTCCAACGATCCCGGCGACCGCATGGAGGCCTTGCGTCAGACCCTGCACCTGAAGCCGGAGGAGTATCAGGAGGGCATCTTCTGCTGGAAGGGCTTCCTCTACTACAAATGGGTGCTGACCAGCCTGATGGCGGACGTGACCCATGTGGCCGAGGCGGTCGCGACGGTGAAGCCTCTCGGCAAGGTCGACCGCAGCTCGCGCGAGTATCTGGACCGGGGCCGTCAGGTGCTGCGCGACCGGATCGTCGCGGTCTGCGACGACGCCGCGCGGACCCTGCGCATCTATGACGACGCCTATGCGGCCTTGACGCAGGATTCGCGTCCCGGCGCCTTCCGCGACTTCCTGCTGCAGGCCCCGCGCCTGTTCACGCGGCTGGGCGAGCAGCTGGGCGCGATCCAGCACGTGGTCAGCTTCTGGCGCTTCCGCTTCAGCCCCGGCGCCGCGCCCATCGGCGTGGACGAACTGATCGATGTCTTCATGGACTTCGAGACCGGCCTGGCCGACCGCAATCAGGACCTGGGCCAGCGCATCCTGGCCGCCTGAACGGCCCCGCTAGGGAACACTGCGTAGCCCGGCCTTAAGACCCTAATACCCCCACGAGACACAGGGACTTCCCGCTCATCAACAGGCGAGAAGGAGGGGCGCCGTCATGGCGAACGAGGACATCCAGCGGCGCATGACCTTCATGAACCTGGGCGAGCCGTCGCCGGGGTACCGGGCGATGGGTCCGATCCTGCGCGAGGCGGTTCCTCAGGCCCTGGGCGCCTTCTACGACCGGGTCCGCGCCTTTCCGGAGACCCGCGCCTTCTTCCGCGACGAGGCCCACATCGGCGCCGCCAGCCTGGCGCAGCAGCGTCACTGGGACGCCCTGATCGACGGACGGGCGGACGCCGACTATGCGCGGTCGGTCCGCGCCATCGGCCAGGTGCATGCGCGCATCGGCCTGGAGCCTCGCTGGTACATCGGCGGCTACAGCACCCTCCTGGCCCATCTGACCCAGGCCATCGTCTCCCGGCCCCGGGCGCGCTGGGCCAGCCGCAAGGCCCACGACCGGATCACCGCCGAGGCGGTCGGCGAACTGACCCGCCGGGTGATGCTGGACATGGATCTGGCCATCTCGATCTACCTCGAGATCCTGCAGGTCGAGCGGGATCAGGCTCAGGCGGTGCAGGCGGCGGCGGAGGCGCGCCAGTCGCTGGTGGTGCGCCGCCTGGGCGACGCCCTGCACGCCCTGGCCGAGAACGACCTGTCGGTGTCGCTGGGCGGGGCCTTCCCCGAGGAATACCAGGCGCTGCACACCGACTTCCAGGCCGCCACCAGCGCCCTGCGGGCCGCCGTCGGGTCGATGGCCGACAGCGTCGGCAGCCTGGACGCGGGCGCCGGCGAACTGGCCAGCGCGGCCGAGGACCTGGCGGTCCGCACCGAGCGGCAGGCCGCCAGCCTGGAACGGACCGTCGCCGAAGCCGACGCCATCGCCCTGGCCGTGGCCAGCACCGCCGACGGCGCGCGGCAGACCGCCCAGGCCCTGGTCTCGGCCCGGGCCGATATCGAGGAAGGCGGCGACGTCGCCGGCCAGACCGTGGCCGCCATTCACGCCATCGCGGAATCCTCGGGCGAGATCGGCCGCTTCACCAGCCTGATCGACGAGATCGCCTTCCAGACCAACCTGCTGGCCCTGAACGCCGGGGTCGAGGCCGCGCGCGCGGGCGAGGCCGGACGCGGTTTCGCGGTCGTGGCGTCCGAGGTCCGGGCCCTGGCCCAGCGCTCGTCGGCGGCGTCGGGGGAGATCCGGCAGCTGATCGCCACCTCCTCGGCCCAGGTCGCGCGGGGCGTCGAACTGACCGCCCGGACCGGCGAGGCGCTGGAGCGGATCCGCTCGCGGGTCCTGTCGATCGACGCCCTGGCCGGCGGCATCGCCGAGGCGGCGCGCGAACAGGCCGACGGCCTGGCCCGCGTGCGCCGGACGATGGGCGAGATGGACGACATCACCCAGCAGAACGCCGCCATGACCGAACAGGCGACCGCGGCGGCGCGTCAGCTGGCGCAGGAAGCCCAGACCCTGAGCCGGCAGGTCGCCGGCTTCAGGCTGGAGCGCAACGAGGCCCCGCCTCTGCGGCTGGCCGGCTGATCCGCCGGCCAGGCCGCCTTCGCATCAATAGCGGTAGTGGTCCGGCTTGAACGGGCCCTGCTGCGGCACGCCGATGTAGTCGGCCTGCTCGGTCTTCAGGGTGGTCAGCTTGGCGCCCAGCTTGGCCAGGTGGAGGAAGGCGACCTTCTCGTCCAGGTGCTTGGGCAGGGTGTAGACCTTGTTCTCGTACTTGGCGGCGTTGGTCCACAGTTCGATCTGGGCCAGGGTCTGGTTGGTGAAGGACGCCGACATCACGAACGAGGGGTGGCCGGTCGCGTTGCCCAGGTTCACCAGGCGGCCTTCCGACAGCAGGATGATCTTCTTGCCGTCCGGGAACTCGATGTGGTGCACCTGCGGCTTGATCTCGTCCCACTTGAAGTTCTTCAGGCCCGCGACCTGAATCTCGCTGTCGAAGTGGCCGATGTTGCAGACGATGGCGTTGTTCTTCATCGCCCGCATGTTCTCGACGGTGATGACGTCCTTGTTGCCGGTGGCGGTGACGAAGATGTCGGCGTCGGCGGCCGCGTCTTCCAGGGTCACGACCTCATAGCCTTCCATGGCGGCCTGCAGGGCGCAGATCGGGTCGACCTCGGTGACCTTCACGCGGGCGCCGCCCTGGCGCAGCGAGGCGGCCGAGCCCTTGCCCACGTCGCCGTAGCCGCAGACCACGGCGACCTTGCCCGACAGCATGACGTCGGTGCCGCGGCGGATGGCGTCGACCAGGGATTCACGGCAGCCGTACAGGTTGTCGAACTTGGACTTGGTGACGCTGTCATTGACGTTGATGGCGGGGAACGGCAGCTCGCCCTTCTCGGCCATCTGATACAGGCGGTGGACGCCGGTGGTGGTTTCTTCCGACACGCCGCCGATGGCGTCGCGGATGGCCGAGTAGAAGCCGGGCTTCTCGGCGATGTAGCGCTTCATGACCGAGAAGAGGGCTTCTTCTTCCTCATTCTGCGGGTTCGACAGGACCGAGATGTCCTTCTCGGCCTTGGGGCCGAGCACGCACAGCAGGGTGGCGTCGCCGCCGTCGTCCAGGATCAGGTTCGGATAGCCGCCGTCGGCCCATTCGAAGATCTTGTGGGCGTAGTCCCAGTACTCGACCAGGGTCTCGCCCTTGGTGGCGAAGACCGGGGTGCCCGAGGCGGCGATGGCGGCCGCGGCGTGGTCCTGGGTCGAGAAGATGTTGCACGACGCCCAGCGGACCTCGGCGCCCAGCGCTTCCAGCGTCTGGATCAGCACGGCGGTCTGGATGGTCATGTGCAGGCTCCCGGCGATGCGGGCGCCCTTCAGCGGCTTGTCCTTGCCGAACTCGGAGCGCAGCGCCATCAGGCCGGGCATCTCGGTCTCGGCGATGGCGATTTCCTTGTTGCCGTAGTCGGCAAGCGAGATGTCGCGGACGATATAGTCGGTCATGGGGGTCTGTTCCGGTCGGATGTTCGCGCGGGCCTATAGCCCGAAGCCGCCGATCCGGCAAGAAACCCATAAAGATATCCTTATGTGTTTGGACGCCAGGGCCGCTGACGGGCGTCGCTGGCGAAGGCCGCCGATCTGGGCTCTAGTGCCCGCCTGTTCATTGGGGGATCGGGCATGAACCGTCTGGCTGCGAGCGCTCTGGGTGTGGCGGCGTCGGCGCTGGTCGCCGGAGCGACATGGGCGCAGGAGGCGGCTCCGGCGGCAGAAGGCCCGGTGACGCTGATCCAGGCGGGCCGCCTGCTGGACCGACCCGGCCGGGCGCCGCGCGGCCCCTCGACCCTGGTGGTTCGTGACGGGCGGATCGTCGAGATCCGCGACGGCTTCGTCGACGCCTCGGCCTTCCCCGGCGCCGTCGTCATCGACCAGCGCGGGCGCTTCGTCCTGCCGGGCCTGATCGACAGCCATGTGCACCTGGTGTCGGACCTCGGCGGCCAGGCGGGCTTCCTCTCCGGCGTAACCGAGAACCTCCCCGTCCATGCCTACCGGGCGGCGGAGAACGCCGAGAAGACCCTGATGGCCGGCTTCACCACGGTGCGGAACCTCGGGGACGAGGGCGGGGTGACGCTGGCGCTGGCGGACGAGACGACGGCCCACCGGCTCCCAGGGCCCCGTATAGTGGACGCGGGGAACAGCATCTCGACCACCTCGGGCCATATGGACGGGCGGCTGGGCTTCAACGACGACTTCCGCGAGGTCATCCCGCACGAGAACGTCTGCAACGGTGTCGAAAGCTGCCGCGAGGCGGTGCGCGTTCAGGTCGGTCGCGGCGCCGACGTGATCAAGATCGCCACCACCGGCGGCGTGAACAGCCGCATCGGCGCCGGCGTCGGGGCGCAGATGTTCGATGACGAGGCGCGCGCCCTGATCGAGACGGCCCACCTGTACGGCCTGAAGGTCGCGGTCCACGCCCACGGCGCCGACGGGATCAACATGGCGCTGCGCCTCGGCGCGGACTCCATCGAGCACGGCACGATCTTCGACGACGAGACGATCCGGCTGTTCCGCGAAAGCGGCGCCTACTATGTGCCCACCCTGTCGACCGTGAACGGCTACATCGAGCGGCTGGCGGCGGATCCGAACGCCTATCCGCCCGAGGTCCTGCCGAAGATCCGCTGGCGCATCGAGATCACCGGCCAGTCGCTGCGGCGCGCCGTCCCGGCGGGCGTGCGCATCGCCTTCGGAACCGACGCGGGGGTGTCCAAGCATGGCCGCAACGCCGATGAATTCGCCCTGATGGTGCAGAACGGCATGACGCCGATGACGGCGATCGAGGCGGCGACGGTGAACGCCGCCGACCTGCTGGGCCTGTCCGCCGAGGTCGGGACCCTGGAGCCGGGCAAGCGCGCCGATGTGATCGCGGTCGACGGCGATCCCCTGACCGACGTGACCGTCCTGACCGATGTGGACTTCGTCATGCGGGACGGCCGGGTCTACCGCAGCGAGGATTGAACCGGCTTGGCGGGCGCCCCGGGCGGGGTTAGGAACCCGTCCCATGACCCGTGACCTCGCCGCCCCCCGCCAGGACTGGACGCTCGAAGAGGTGGAGGCGCTGTTCGCCCGCCCGTTCATGGAGCTGGTCTATGACGCCGCCACGGTGCACCGGACCTGGTTCGACCCGTCGGAAGTGCAGAAGAGCCAGCTGCTGTCGATCAAGACCGGCGGCTGCGCCGAAAACTGCGGCTACTGCTCGCAATCGGCCAGCTTCAAGACCGGGCTGAAGGCCGAGAAGCTGATGGAGACCTCCACCGTGCTGGCCGAGGCCATGGCGGCCAAGGCGGGCGGGGCCTCGCGCTTCTGCATGGGCGCGGCCTGGCGCGAGCTCAAGGACCGCGACACCCCGAAACTGGCGGCCATGATCTCGGGCGTGAAGGCCCTGGGACTGGAGACCTGCGCGACCCTGGGCATGCTGACCGCCGATCAGGCCAGGCAGCTGAAGGCCGCGGGCCTGGATTATTATAACCACAACCTCGACACCGGCCCGGACTACTACGCCGATGTCGTGACCACGCGGACCTACCAGGACCGGCTGGACACCCTGGAGCATGTGCGGGACGCCGGCATGTCGACCTGCTGCGGCGGGATCGTCGGCATGGGCGAGGCGCGGCGCGACCGGGCGGGTCTGCTGCACGCCCTGGCGACCCTGCCGGTCCATCCCGACAGCCTGCCGGTCAATGCGCTGGTGCCCGTCACCGGCACCCCGCTGGGCGACCGGGTGAAGAAGGAGGGCGAGATCGATCCGATCGAATTCGTCCGCACCGTCGCCGTGGCCCGCATCGTCTGTCCCAAGGCCATGGTGCGGCTGTCAGCGGGCCGCGAGACCATGAGCCCGGAAATGCAGGCCCTGTGCTTCCTGGCCGGCGCCAACTCCATCTTCGTGGGCGGCAAGCTGCTGACCACGCCGAACCCCGAGCAGGACGAGGACGCCCGCCTGTTCGCCCTGCTGGACCTGCGCCCCCTGCAGCCGGCGGCGGCCGAAGCCGCCGCCTGAAACGCGAACCGCCTCCCCGCGTGAGCTGGGAGGCGGCCCGTCAGCTAACTGATTGAAAAATCAGCGGGTGTAATAATAGTCCGCGATCTCGCAGACGTTGATGCGCATGCGCGTCAGCTCCTGCCCGTTGGTGAAGCGCGCCTTGAAGTCGTACAGGCAGGCGCCCGAGCCGTCGTCGATGTTCATGGTGATGCTGGCGCCGTTGGCGAGCACGCCCGAACCCAGCATGTCTTCTTCCCAGTCATCGACACGCGAATCCGAGGCGAAGAAGTGGGTCATGGTCCAGCCGGTCTGGTTATGGATGCGGACCCGGCGGTTCTGGCCGTCGCGCGACTGGACCAGGATGGTGGCCGCCGGTTCGGCGCCGAGACGCGGTTCGCCGGCCGTGGCGGTCGAAACCGTTCCAAGAGCGGCCGCGAGCAGGGCGGCGCCGGCGATGATGTTGATGGCCTTCTTCATGTCTTCCTCCCCGAGCCGCCTCCCGGCTCTCCGATAACACCGTAATGCACCCTCTTTTCGCGCTTGTCGCCTGACGAGGCCTGACGACTGAATCTGCATAAGGCCTTGCAGGCGGGGGGGTGTTTCCCATATCGGCGTCAGTCCCTGGAAAACCCCGCAAAGCGTGGGGCTTTCCGCCCGTAACCGTACAAATCGAACCAACCCTGAAATCGGGGGCAGTCACGCGCGGCGCTTCGCTTTAAAAGGCCGCCGCACCGCCCGCCGAGATGGAGTGAAAGACTAAGCATGGCCAAGATCATCGGCATCGACCTGGGTACGACCAATTCGTGCGTCGCCGTCATGGACGGCAAGAACCCCAAGGTCATCGAGAACGCGGAAGGCAACCGCACGACCCCGTCCGTCGTGGCGATCCAGGACAGCGGCGAGGTCCTTGTCGGCCAGCCCGCCAAGCGCCAGGCCGTGACCAACCCGACCAACACCTTCTTCGCCATCAAGCGCCTGATCGGCCGCTCCTTCACGGATCCCGTGGTGGCGAAGGACAAGGACATGGTGCCCTATGAGATCGTCAAGGGCCCGACCGGCGACGCCTGGGTGAAGGCCCATGGCAAGGATTATTCGCCCCAGCAGGTCTCGGCCTACACCCTGGGCAAGATGAAGGAGGCCGCGGAGGCCTACCTGGGCGAGACCGTCACCCAGGCCGTCATCACCGTTCCCGCCTATTTCAACGACGCCCAGCGTCAGGCGACCAAGGACGCCGGCAAGATCGCCGGCCTGGAAGTCCTGCGCATCATCAACGAGCCGACCGCGGCCGCCCTGGCCTACGGCCTGGACAAGAACGACGGCCAGAAGATCGCCGTCTATGACCTCGGCGGCGGCACCTTCGACGTCTCGATCCTCGAGATCGGCGACGGCGTCTTCGAGGTGAAGTCGACCAACGGCGACACCTTCCTGGGCGGCGAGGACTTCGACCTGCGCCTGGTCGACTATCTGGCCGACGAGTTCAAGAAGGAGCAGGGCGTCGACCTGCGGACCGACAAGCTGGCCCTGCAACGCCTGAAGGAAGAGGCCGAAAAGGCCAAGAAGGAGCTGAGCTCCACGACCCAGTACGAGGTCAACCTGCCGTTCATCACCATGAACGCCTCGGGCCCGCTGCACCTGAACATCAAGCTGTCGCGCGCCAAGCTGGAGGCCCTCGTCGAGGATCTGGTCCAGCGCACCATCGAGCCCTGCGCCAAGGCGCTGAAGGACGCCGGCCTCAAGGCCTCGGACATCGATGAAGTGGTGCTGGTCGGCGGCATGACCCGCATGCCCAAGGTGCAGGAGGCCGTGAAGGCCTTCTTCGGCAAGGAGCCGCACAAGGGCGTGAACCCCGATGAAGTCGTGGCGCTGGGCGCGGCCGTTCAGGCCGGCGTGCTGCAGGGCGACGTCAAGGACGTGCTGCTGCTGGACGTGACCCCGCTGACCCTCGGCATCGAGACCCTGGGCGGCGTCTTCACCCCGCTGATCGAACGCAACACGACCATCCCGACCAAGAAGAGCCAGACCTTCTCGACCGCCGACGACAACCAGTCGGCCGTGACGATCCGGGTCTTCCAGGGCGAGCGTCCGATGGCGGCCGACAACAAGGTGCTGGGTCAGTTCGACCTGATGGGCATTCCGCCGGCGCCGCGCGGCATGCCGCAGATCGAGGTCGCCTTCGACATCGACGCCAACGGCATCGTGCACGTCACCGCCAAGGACAAGGCGACCAACAAGGAGCAGTCGATCCGCATCCAGGCCAACGGCGGCCTGTCGGACGCGGACATCGACAAGATGGTCAAGGAAGCCGAAGCCAACGCCGCGGCCGACAAGGCCCGCAAGGAGCTGGTCGAGGCCGTCAACGGCGCCGACAGCCTGATCCACTCGACCGAGAAGGCGATGTCGGAACACGGCGACAAGATCGACGCCGACGGCAAGGCCGCCATCGAGACCGCCCTGGCGGACCTGAAGGCCGCCAAGGACAGCAGCGACCCGGAAGCCATCCGCGAGAAGACCAACACCCTGGCCCAGGCCTCGATGAAGCTGGGCGAGGCCATGTACGCGGCCCAGAACGCCGCAAGCGCCGAAGAGGGCGAGGCTGAGAAGCCGGCCGACGACGGCGTGGTCGACGCGGAGTTCGAGGAAGTCTCGGATTCCGACGACAAGAAGAGCGCCTAGGACACACCGGGCGCATAAATCGGGCCCCCGCTTGCATCCGCAGGCGGGGGCTCCTTTCATCAAACTTGCATCACAGGATCGGGCGCCCATGTCAGCCCGGTCACCGCTTCGCTCGAGCACCGGGAACAGGTGCAGGGCGGGGGCGAGAGTAAGAGGACGAACGCCGGATGGCGCGAGACTATTACGAGGTTCTGGGGGTCGAGCGGACGATCGACGCGCCCGGTCTGAAGGCGGCGTATCGCAAGCTGGCGATGCAGCATCACCCTGACCGCAACGGCGGTTCGGAAGACTCCATGGCGATGTTCAAGGAGATCTCCGAGGCCTACACGGTCCTGTCCGACGACCAGAAGCGCGCGGCCTACGACCGGTTCGGCCACGCGGGCGTGAACGGCGGCGGCGGCAATCCCTTCGGCGCTGGCGGCGGCCAGGGCTTCCACGACATCAACGACATCTTCTCCCAGGTCTTCGGCGACGCGTTCGGCGAGGCCTTCGGCGGACGACAGGGCGGCGGACGACAGGGCGGACCGCGCCGCGGCTCGGACCTGCGCTACGACCTCGAGATCACGCTGGAGCAGGCCTACAAGGGCGCCGACGTCGAGATCGCGGTGCCGACCACGGCCTCCTGCGAGACCTGCGAGGGCTCGGGCGCCAAGGCGGGCACCAAGCCGACCACCTGCTCCACCTGCCAGGGCGCGGGCCGTGTCCGCTCCGCCAACGGCTTCTTCCAGGTCGAGCGCACCTGCCCCCGCTGCGGCGGCAACGGCCAGATGATCGCCGAGCCCTGCACCACCTGCCACGGGCACGGTCAGGTGCGGAAGAACCGCAAGCTGCAGCTGAAGGTCCCGGCCGGGGTCGACGACGGCTCGCGCATCCGCCTGTCGGGCGAGGGCGACGCCGGCCAGCGGGGCGGTCCGCGCGGCGACCTGTACGTCTTCATGTCTGTGACCCCGCACGAGCTGTTCGAACGCGATAACCTGGACCTGCTGGTCACGGTGCCGGTGCCGATGACCACCGCGGCCCTGGGCGGCGAGGTCGATGCGCCCTGCCTGGTCTCCGACGCCTGCGACGGCCGCTGCCGCGCCGCCGTGGACGTTCCCGCCGGCTCGCAGACCGGCAAGACGGTCCGCATCAAGGGCAAGGGCATGCCCCACCTGAACGGCCGCCAGCGCGGCGATCTGGTGGTCGAGCTGTTCGTGGAGACCCCGACCGACCTGACCCCGCGTCAGAAGGAGCTTCTGGAAGAGCTGGCGGCTTCGCTGGGCGAGACCCAGACGCCGCGCAACTCGTCCTTCGCGGGCAAGGCCAAACGCTTCTGGGCCGACATCCTTGGCGAGACGGCGCAGTAGTCGCCCGAGCCGTCCATGCCTGATCCCCGGGTCGAGCCCGAGGATGACGGTCGCAGAGAATGCCGTCAGTATGCGGCCGAAACGTTCGGGGGTCTGATTTGAGCGCCATCTTCCACGCCGGTATTTCGGGCGCCCGAGGGCGGATGGGCCGGGCCGTCTCGGCCGTTCTGGACGCCCGTGACGACGTGGTGGTCGCCGCCCGCTTCGACCGGGGCGAAACGCCCGACCTGTCGCTGTGCGACGTGATCATCGACTTCTCGACCCCCGACGCCTCTGTGGAACTGGCCCAGGCCTGCGCCGCGCGCGGCGGCCCGGCCCTGGTGATCGGCTCGACCGGCCTGTCGCCCGAGCAGGACGCCGAGATCCTCAAGGCCGCCGAGACGGTGGCCATCGTGCGCAGCGGCAATTTCTCGCTGGGGGTCAACATCCTGATCGGACTGGTCGAGCACGCCGCCCTGCGGCTGGACGCCCGCGACTGGGACATCGAGATCACCGAGGCCCATCACCGTCGCAAGGTGGACGCGCCCTCTGGCACCGCCCTGATGCTGGGCGAAGCCGCCGCCAGCGGCCGCAATGAAGACCTGGACGCCGTGCGCGCCGCGCCCTGGGACGGCATCACCGGACCGCGCGAGAGCGGCAAGATCGGCTTCTCGTCGATCCGCGCCGGCGGCATCATCGGCGACCACACCGTCCTGTTCGCCTCGGACGACGAGGTCCTGACCCTCAGCCACTCGGCCGTGGACCGCTCATTGTTCGCGCGCGGGGCGGTGGCGGCCGCCGCCTGGGTGCGGAACCGCAAGCCGGGGCTGTACGACATGCAGGACGTGCTCGGTTTCAGACAGGCGTAATCAGAACCGTCAGGACACGTGAAGTGGAAATCTCAGGCTAGGCATACGCCGTCCTGCTGGGACTATTTGCTCTCGTGACCCTCAACAGGCGGCCCGCGCTTCTTCCGCGAGGCGGGCGAACAGCTCTGGTCTTCGAACTGTCCGCCTACGGTCTGGCTGCGTTCGCCACCATCTGCCTTGGCCTGCGCGTCTGGTTGCAGCCGCTGATGGCGCTTTAACCCGCGCGGTCAGTGCACGTGGGCCCGGCGACCATGACCGCCCGTGAACAGCGACTTGATGAAGAAGAACACCGCGATGACGATCGCATAGCCCAGGAACAGGGCCAGCACCGTCATCCAGAAGCTGAGCGTCAGCAGCGGCGGCAGGGTCAGCGATCCGCCGTCCAGCGCCGGGCGCACCACGCCGATCAGGATATGCACGAAGGCCGCGCCCAGCGCCGTGGCCCACAACCGGTTCCAGGCCGGCATCAGCAGCGCGGCGATGACCGCGATCAGCAGGCCCATGACCTGATTGACGCCGTCGAACCCGCCCTGGGCCAGGCCGAACAGCCCCGACAGGAATGCGGTGATTGAATCGATCAGGGATTCCATACCGGTCGTCTCCATCTGCATACGGCCAAGCCTGACCGCTTCGCAGGGTTAACGCCGGTCTCGCGGAATCGCTCCCGCCAGGCTTAACGGCCCGTGGAGCCGAAACCGCCCGCGCCGCGCGCCGTCTCGTCCAGCGTTTCGACCTCGATCATCGTCGCCTGCTCATGCCTTGCGATAACGATCTGGGCGATGCGTTCGCCGCGCTGGATCACGAAGGGCTCCTGGCCGTGGTTGATCAGGATCACCCCAACCTCGCCGCGATAGTCGCTGTCGACGGTGCCGGGCGAGTTCAGGCAAGTGACGCCGTGCTTCAGAGCCAGACCCGAGCGCGGGCGGACCTGCGCCTCATAGCCTGGCTCCAGCGCGATCTTCAGGCCGGTAGGGACTAATACCCGCGCGCCGGGCGCGAGCATGAGCGGCATGTTTTCCGCGACCGCAGCCCGCAGGTCCATGCCCGCTGAGCCGAGCGTTTCGTAGGCCGGCAGAGGCAATCCATCGGAGTGCGGAAGACGTTCAATCCGTACGGTCGTCATGAAGGCAACTCTATGGGTGGGGGACGGCGACAATGAGTCTACCGACACCCCTATCGCGCTCGCCGTGCTCCGCGATGCCTTGCTTGGGGGTCACTTGGACGCCGACCGGGGATGACGTTCACGACGCCGTGGACCCCCCGGTGGACCCGCAGTGGACAACATGTGGACAGATCAGCCGAACTGATCGGCGATGCGGGCGGCGAGCTTCCTCGCCACCTCGGTCTTGGACTGGCGCGGCCAGCTTTCGGCGGCGCCGTCCCTGGTGAACAGGGTGACGGCGTTGCCGTCGGCCCCGAAGACGTCGTCGGACACGTCGTTGCCGACGATCCAGTCGCAGCCCTTGCGGGACAGCTTGGCCCGGGCGTTGGCCTCCAGGTCCGTGGTCTCGGCGGCGAAGCCGATGACCAGGGTCGGTCGCGCCTTGCCGGGCTTGGACACGCCGGCGAGGATGTCGGGGTTCTCGATCAGGGCCAGCGACGGCGGGCCGCCGGGGGCTTTTTTGATCTTGCCCGAGGCGACGCCGTCGACGCGCCAGTCGGCGACCGCCGCGCTCATCACCGCGATGTCGGCCGGCAGGCGCGCTTCGACGGCGGCCTGCATCTCGGTCGCGGCCTCGACCCAGACGCGCTCGACCCCGACCGGGGCCTCCAGCGCCACGGGGCCGGAGACCAGGGTCACGGTCGCGCCCAGCTCGGCCAGGGCCTGGGCGATCGCATAGCCCTGCTTGCCGCTGGACCGGTTGGTAAGGCCGCGCACGGGGTCGATGGGCTCGAAGGTGGGGCCGGCGGTGACCACCGCCGTACGACCCGTCAGAGGCCGTCCGTCGGGACCGGCCAGCAGGCCTTGGATGGCCGACAGGATGGCCGCCGGCTCCGCCATGCGGCCGGGACCGAACTCGCCGCAGGCCATTTCGCCCTCGTCGGGGCCGACCACCGCGACGCCGTGGAAGCCGTCGAAGCCCTTGAGCCGTTCGACATTGGCCTGCACCGCCGGGTGCAGCCACATCCGCACGTTCATGGCCGGGGCCAGCAGCACCTTCTTGTCGGTGGCCAGAAGCGTGGTGGAGGCCAGATCGTCCGCCAGGCCGTTGGCCGCCTTGGCGATCAGGCCCGCGGTGGCCGGAGCCACGACCACCAGATCGGCCCAGCGCGAGAGTTCGATATGGCCCATGGCCGTCTCGTCCTCGGGCATGAACAGGGCCTGGCGCACCGGATGACCGGTCAGGGCCGCCAGCGACATGGGGGTGACGAACTCCGCGCCCGCGGCGGTGAGCAGGCTCATCACCTCCGCCCCGGACTTCTTCAGCAGGCGCGTGAGTTCCAGCGCCTTGTAGGCGGCGATGCCGCCGCCGACGATCAGCAGGATTTTGCGTCCGTACAGCGATGTCGTGGTCATGCCGCTGATCTAGCGACGCGATCCGCCCCAGTCGAGTGACGGTTCGACAAAACGGAACATTGCAAGAACTGTTAACCTATGGTTAGGCTTTCGTCCGATGGGTTCAACGTAGGAGGGTGTGATGAGAAAATCAGCGACAATCGCGGCCGTCGGCGCCGCCCTGCTGGGGCTGGCGGCCTGCGGTGACGGGGGCTCCGCGGTCGAGACGCGGGACCGGGCGGCGGAAGGCGCGCAGGCCGTGCTGACCTCGGCGGCGGGCGGTCCGGTCGAGGCGGCGGAGGCGGCGCCCGTGAAGGCGAAACCGGCGCTGACCGCCAACCGGCAGGAGACCGTGGACGCCAAGATCGCGCGGCTGTTCGAGCGCAACGGGGCGGACTTCGGGGCGCGGACGGCGGAAGACTATCTGGCCAGGGTCCAGGCCTTCACCACCCGGCCGCCGGCGGACGCCGAGCGGGTGGAGCGGCCGAACGGCGACGTGCTGCTTTACCAGGCCTCGACCAACACCTTCGCGGTCGTGTCGCGCGACGGCGTTGCCAAGACCATGTTCAAGCCGCGCGACGGCGCGGCCTACTGGGCCGAGCAGAAGGCGCGCGCGCCGACCTTCGGCCAGCGGCGGTCATCGGAGAATCGGGAAGGCTGAACGGGGCGAGGACCTTTAGTCCTCGTCCGTCTCCTTGCGGTCGGCCATGTCGCGGATCAGCTCGAGCGCCAGCTTCTGCTGCCGGGTCGACAGCTGCGGCGCCAGACGGCTGATCTCGATGGTGTAGCGCGTGGCCGGGAAGTCGTGCTCGAAGGCGGTTTCGCCCTCGGCCATCCCCGCCAGCTGCGCGCCGGTCAGACCTTCGAAGAAGTAGCCGATATCCACCTTGAAGAAGCGGGCGATATCCCAGAGCTTCGACGCGGAGATGCGGTTGGCGCCCTTCTCGTACTTCTGGATCTGCTGGAACGTCAGACCCAGGGCACGACCGAGATCGCTCTGATTATAGCCGAGGGCCAGCCTCTTCTCGCAGACTCGCCGGCCAACATGCCGGTCCACGGGATGAGGACCATCCTCGCCCTTGCCTCTCGCCATCGTGACACGCCCTTCAAGTCGCCCATTCAGCTAAGCCTGAATGCGCCGCCCGCAGGCCTCTGTCATCAAAAAATGCACAATTCAGGGCGTGTGGAGAGGCTTCTTGGCCATGAATTCGCCCCCTTTCCCGCACAGCGCGAATCCCGTCATCCGGGTAGCGACCGAGAAGGGAATCCGTCTTACGGAACAACGGTCTTGGAACGAATCACCCGGCGCCACGGCGCCGCGACAAGCAGGCCCGCCACGACCGCCAGCCAGAACAGGAGGTCTCCGATACGGCCATACAGGGTGACGCCGGTGGGCTGCGGCAGGCGGGCGTCGATGACGCCGCTTTCGCCCGCGTCCAGCCGCTGACCATCGACCACCCGACCCCAGGGATCGATCATCGCCGAGGTTCCCGTCGGCGTCGCCCGGACCACCGGCAGCCCGGTCTCGATGGCGCGATAGCTGGCCAGGTTCAGGTGCTGCAGCGGGCCGGAGGTGCGGCCGAACCAGGCGTCGTTGGAGATGTTGACGATCCACCCTGGACGCCCGGTCGATCCCGGGGTGAAGCCGGGATAAAGGCTCTCGTAACAGATCAGCGGCTGGGCGCGGGGCGCGCCGGGAATATCGACGGGCGCAGGACGCGGGCCGGGGCTGAAGTCCAGCGGCATATGGGTCAGGGCGCGCACGCCCAGCGCCCCCATCAGTCCGCCCGCCGGCAGGAATTCGCCGAACGGCACCAGCCGGTATTTGTCGTAGACCGTCGCGATGCGCAGGCCGTCGCCGCCCTCATCGGTGAGGACGAACAGGCTGTTGAAGTAGCGGCCGCCCTCCGGAACCGAAGGATCGGCGACGCCGCGGCCCAGGCCGATGATCAGGCTCTGGCCCGGCTGGACCGCGCGGGCGATGGCGGCGGCGTCCGGCGAGCCCTGGGCGAAGACTTCATTGGCCGTGGCCGGCAGGGCGCCCTCGGGCCAGATGATCAGGTCGGGCGTGGCCGCGCCGGGGCGGGCGGTCAGGTTCACATAGCGGTCGACGATCCCCTGATAGGCCTCGGGGGTCCATTTGGACGCCTGCGGCACGTCGGCCTGGACGATACGGACCAGGGTCGGGGTCAGCTCCAGCCGCGCCGACGACAGCCGCATCGCGCCCGAGATCACCAGGACCGCCAAGGCCAGGGCGCCGAGGGCGGCGGTGACGATGCGGGCCTTGCGCGCGCCCTCGCCGAGCAGGGGGCCGAAGGCCGCCGAGGCCGCGACGGTGACGAAGCCGAGGCCATAGACGCCGGCGATCGAGGCGAACTGGGAGGCCGCCGAGCCGGCCTTCCAGCTGGCGCCCGCCGGATTCCACGGGAAACCGGTCAGCACATGGCCGCGCAGCCATTCCAGCAGGCAGAACAGGGCGGCGAAGAACAGGACCCGCTTCATCCCGGAGGGCAGGAAGCGGCGGTACAGGGCCGTCGCCGTTCCCCAGAACAGGCCCAGGCCGGCCGGCAGGGCCGAGGCGGCGAAGGGCGCCATCCACGCCTGCGCCGGATTGACCAGGAAGGCCTCGGCCACCCACCAGCAGCTGATGAAGAAATAGGCGAAGCCGGCCAGCCAGCCCATCCAGAAGCCGCCGCGCACGCTCGTCGACCGCTCGCTGAGGAACATCAGCAGCGCATAGCCGAGCAGGCCGGGCAGGACGCCGAAGGGTGGATGGGCCAGGGCCGCCGCCGCGCCGGCGGCCAGCGCCAGGCCGATCCGGCCGAAGCGGAGGATCAGCCGCGCGCGCGGGCTGTCGGTTTCAGGCGTCGCCGCGAGACTGGTCATCCGCCGTGTATGGGTCGGCCACGCCCAGGCTGGCAAGGATGGATCGCTCCTCGTCCTCCATCGCCTCGGCCTCGGCGTCTTCCTCGTGGTCCCGGCCCAGCAGGTGCAGAACGCCATGGACGGTCAGGTGCGACAGATGGTCGGACAGGGTCTTGCCCTGTTCCACGGCCTCTCGCGAACAGACGCCATAGGCCAGCGTCAGGTCGCCAAGATGGGGAAAGGCGCTTTCCGCCGCCGGGAAGGACAGGACGTTGGTCGGCCGGTCGCGGTCGCGGAAGCGGGCGTTGATCTCGCGCACGCTCTCGTCGTCGGTCAGCAGGACGACCACGTCGCCCTGGATCACACCCAGCGCCGCCTTCGCCGCGCGTTCGACCACCGCCTCGACCTCCGGCAGGGCGGCGGACCAGGCGTCGTCCTCGATCTCGATCTCGATCACCGGCGGGGCTCTTCCAGGTCGGGCGGCGGGGCCGCCGCGTCGGCGTCGTAGGCGCGCACGATCCGCTCGACCATGGCGTGGCGCACCACGTCCTGGGCCTCGAACTTCAGCACGCCCACGCCCTGAACCCCGTCGAGGATGCGCAGGGCGTGCGACAGGCCCGAGTCCCGGCGGTTCAGCAGGTCGATCTGCGAAGGATCGCCGGTGACCACCATCCGGGCCCCCTCCCCCAGACGGGTCAGGACCATCTTCATCTGCAGACGGGTCAGGTTCTGCGCCTCGTCCACGATGATGAAGGCGTGGGCCAGGGTGCGGCCGCGCATGAAGGCGATGGGGGCGGCCTCGATCTCGCCCTTGTCGCGGCGACGGCGCACGTCGTCGGCGCCGAGAATGTCGTTCAGCGCTTCCCAGATGGGGGCCAGATAGGGGTCGACCTTCTCGTTCAGGTCGCCGGGCAGGAAGCCCAGCTTCTCGCCCGCCTCGACCGCCGGGCGGGTGATGACCAGCCGGTCCACCTGACCCCGGCGCAGCAGGGAGGCGCCGTAGGCGGCGGCGAGGAAGGTCTTGCCGGTGCCCGCCGGTCCGACCCCGAAGCTCAGCTCGCAG
>NZ_JAHFPF010000232.1 GCF_023259385.1 Brevundimonas sp.
AGGCGAGCCGGGGCGCGGGCGTCGAGGGCCGGTTCTCGTCCTCGTCCCGATTGCGCTGGAACGGCAGGCGGAAACCGAGGACCGAGCGCTGGGCGCCCGCCGGAGTGACTGGGTCGACCGGTTGGGCCGACGGCGGTTCGGGCGTCGGACGCGGCCGCGGCCGCTCGTTCTCCAGCAGGGGGCGGGGCTCGATCTCGACGTAGAGGATGGTCGGCTGGACCGGAAGCTCACGGGTGTGCTCGTCCAGCACCGTCACGGCCAGCCCGCCGAGGACCAGGACGTGAGCGGCCACGGAGGCGCCGACCAGCACCGGCTTGCGCCAGCGGTTCCTGTCACCAGACTTCACCCGCGTCGGCGCCGCCATTCGTCCTCCCGATCCAGCGTTCAGGGGAGGGGGCGAGCGTGGCCTTATTGCGGCGCTGGGCGGCCGCTTCACTCTTCTCGTCGCTGGTTGGGCAGGAAGCCGTGGATGCTGGAGAACAGGCCGACGCTCACCTCGACCCCGCAGTCCGCGACCGGGCCGCTCTTTTCGCATTCGGCGCGCTGCGAGGCCCGGGTTTCACGCCGTTCCGCATAGCCGGCGAGTTCACGCGCGCCCTGGCGGGCGAAGCGGGCGTCGCGCTCGGGGGAGCCCGTGCCCGAAACGGGAGCGGCCTCGGCGCTCTGGTCGCCGAAGCGGTCCTCGCACAGGGCGCGGTCCTCGCGGCTCAGCAACTGAGGGCTGGCGCAGCCCACGCCGCGGGTGCGCAGGCCGCGCCCGACCCGGTCGGCCATGGTCTCGGGCCGGACCTGCCAGGCCCCGGCGCCGGATGGAGGCGCAGGCGCGCCGGGAACGGGCGAGGGAAGGCTGGGCTCGGGCGTCGAGGAAGGAGCAGTCTCATCCTCCTTCCGGTCGCGCCGGAAGGGCAGGCGGAAGCCGAGGACCGAGCGCCGGGCGTCCGTCGGGGCTGCAGCTTCGACCGGTTGAGCTCTCGTCGGTCGGGGCGCCGGCCGCGGCCGCTCATTCTCCAGCAGGGGCCGGGGCTCGATCTCGATGTAGAGAACGGTCGGCTGGGGCGGCATCACGCGGGCGGGCTCGTCCAGCACCGTTACGGCCAGCCCCCCGAGGACGAGAATGTGAGCCGCCACGGAGGCCGCGACCAGTCCCGCCCGCGTCCTCGCCGCCTGTCGCGCTGGTCCCGCCAACCGCCACCCCCGATGTCCACGCACAGGGGAGGGGGCCAGCGTGGCCGTATTGCGGCTTGATCCGGGCCATTCCGCGAGCGGACAAGGCGTGAGAGAACGGGGGATGTTCGCTCTCGCGCTTCTCACCGTTCTCGCCGCGCCGCAGGATCCGGGGATCTTGCCCGAAACCACCCTACCTGATGTGGTCGCCGAGGCGCCGCTTCGTGGGGGACGGGTCGTGCTCAGCTGCGTCGTTCAATCGAACGGCGCCCTGAACGACTGCCAGGTCGTTTCCGAGACGCCGCGGGGCGCCGGCCTCGGCGCGAGGGTCCTGGAGGGCGCCCGGCGGGCCCGAACGAATCCGGGCGGACGCGGTGGCGACAGTGGGGGGCGCGTGACCTTCACTGTTCACATCACGCCTCCGTCGGCCGCGCCCACGGACCGTTAGCGCAGCCAGCCCTTCTTCTTGATGTAGATCAGCGGCAGCAGGGCCGCGAGCAGGGTCAGGACGATGGTGAAGCTGAAGCCGTGCTTCCACGCCAGCTCCGGCATGACGGCGAAATTCATGCCGTAGAAGGTCGCCACCAGGGTGGGCGGCAGGAAGACCGCCGTGATGATGGTGAACACCTTGACGATCTCGTTCTGCTTGACGCTGAGCGAGGTCATCACCGAGTTCTGCAGGTAGCGGACCTTGTCGTGCTCGAACCCGGCGTGCTCCTTCACGCTGGCGATGTCCGAGATCAGGGTCTCGACATACTGGCGCAGGTCCCGGGCCTCGCCGCCGATCTCGAGGCGCAGATAGCGGGCCGCGCGCTCCAGCAGGAGCTGGCTCTCCTGGATGCGCGAGATCAGCTCCTCCTTGTCGTTCAGGTCGGCCATCGCATCGTGAATGTCGCTGGAGTCGATGCTCTGGCCGGTCTCGTCGACCCCTTCCGCGATCATGCGGATCCGGTCGTTGACGCCCTCGAGCGCCCCGCTGGCGAGGCCGAGCACATGGTCCGTGTTGGCGTTCAAGGCCAGCAGCAGGACGTACATCACCGCGGCCCGGCCCGCGCCCAGGTCGGGCCGCCGCGCCAGCATGGCGGGCGCGCGGTCGAAGGCCGGGAAGCCGTCGGCGGGCTCCAGGGTGATCAGGACGTCGTCGCCCAGGGCGAAGATCACGGTCTGCTGGCGCACCTCGAAACCGTCCCGCACCAGGCTGGCGACGGGCAGGTACAGGAACCGGGCGTCCTCCTCGAAGACATCGTCGGCGGCGGGGAAGCGGCAGCCGTGCACGGCGGCGGCGTGGGCCAGGGCTGCGCCGTCGCCGCGGCGCAGGCGCAGCCAGGCCGTCGGCGAGACCTTCGAGGCATGGGTGATGAGCAGGTCGGTCATTGCGCGCCCTCCT
Source organism: Brevundimonas sp. (assembly GCF_023259385.1). Lineage (GTDB taxonomy): Bacteria > Pseudomonadota > Alphaproteobacteria > Caulobacterales > Caulobacteraceae > Brevundimonas. The sequence goes on from NZ_JAHFPF010000232.1 coordinate 2,552, forward strand.
GCCGGACGGGGGCGTCCGCGTGGCTGGGGGAGGTGGACGACGTGACCGTCGGATGGGTCTCGTCGTCTCCGCCCAGGGCGAAGTGGACGATCAGCATGGCGCCCGAGAGCACCAGGTACAGAACCACCACGGCGGTGATGACTTCGCGCTCCAGGCCGGAGGCGGCGTGGGGTTTGCGGGGCGTGGCGGGGGTGGTTTGGCGGCGGATGTTCATCGCTCGTCTCCTTGCGGCCGGCGCGGACGCCGGCGGGACGAGCGGAGGCCGAAGCCCCTAACCGAGACTCCGGATCACGCCCGTCCGACCGAGGTCGGCGGCGACCTTCGATGTCTTGCGCGAGGAGGCGGCGGTGATGACCGCGCCCCCGATGCGACTAGGATAGGGGTCCATGGTTCGGGTTCGTTCTGCGCCTCGGAAATGAGGCGTGGCGGACCTAGGCTTGGGGGCAGGGGGTGTCAACCCCGGCCCGCGGGGCGCTGCGCCCTTGACCTGACGGGCCTCCGCGCGTAGAAGCCGCCCACTTTCGCGAGGGATGTCCCCGGACCTCCATCCTGATCGTGACAATCGAATGCGACGGGCTGTGCCCGCCGGAACGCCCAAAGCGCGCGTTCCGGTTTTTGCGTTTGACCCCGGTGTTGCGCGTGTTGCGCACCATCGACAACACCCGGGCGGCCCCTCGTCGAGAGACGGTCGTCCAAAAGAAGGTTCACCGAGGCGCTCCGGCCGAAAGGCACACGCTTCCATCGATCGAAGAGAACGAGTTTCGAATGCCGACTATCAACCAGCTGATCCGCAAGCCGCGCGCCCCCAAGCCGGTCCGTAACAAGGTCCCGGCCCTGAAGGGTTGCCCGCAACGCCGCGGCGTCTGCACCCGCGTCTACACCACGACCCCGAAGAAGCCGAACTCGGCGCTTCGTAAGGTCGCCAAGGTCCGTCTGACCACCGGCATCGAAGCCGTGTGCTACATCCCGGGCGAAGGCCACAACCTGCAGGAGCACTCGGTTGTGCTGATCCGCGGCGGCCGCGTGAAGGACCTTCCCGGCGTTCGCTACCACATCCTGCGCGGCGTGCTCGACACGCAAGGCGTCAAGGACCGCAAGCAGCGCCGTTCGCACTACGGCGCCAAGCGTCCGAAGTAAGCGATCGCTTCATTCCATTCGCCGGCCGGGACCTTCGGGGTTCGGGCCGGCCGTCCGATACCGATTTAGAAGGCCAAGCCCATGTCCCGTCGTCACCGCGCACAGAAGCGCGAAGTTCTGCCGGATCCCAAGTTCAAGGATCTGACCGTCACCAAGTTCATGAACTACGTCATGTACGAAGGTAAGAAGGCCGTCGCCGAGAACATCGTGTACGGCGCCTTCGACATCCTGGCCGACAAGAAGAAGGACCAGGAGCCCGTCGCGACCTTCCACACCGCGCTGGAAAACGTCGCTCCGGCCGTCGAAGTCCGCTCGCGTCGCGTCGGCGGCGCCACCTACCAGGTGCCGGTCGAAGTCCGTCCGGACCGCCGCAAGGCCCTGGCCATCCGCTGGCTGGTCAACGCCGCGCGCAAGCGTGGTGAGAACACCATGACGGAAAAGCTGGCCGCCGAGCTGCTGGACGCTTCGAACAACCGCGGCACCGCCGTGAAGAAGCGCGAAGACACCCACAAGATGGCCGAAGCCAACCGCGCCTTCAGCCACTACCGCTGGTAAGCCTTTCGGGACGCCGCCGGTCTTCAAGATAAGGCCGGGGGTTCCTATCTACCGACTATCCGGCGCGGGCGGTTTGAGCTAAATCGCCCGCGCTCGCTTATCCGAACATTCCCGAGGCGCCCGAAGCGGCGCCGCATTGACCGCAAGGCACGCTCCCATGCCCCGCACGCATAAAATCGAAGACTACCGCAACTTCGGCATCATGGCGCACATCGACGCCGGCAAGACGACGACGACCGAGCGGATCCTGTATTACACCGGCAAGTCCCACAAGATCGGCGAAGTCCACGACGGCGCCGCCACCATGGACTGGATGGAGCAGGAGCAGGAACGCGGCATCACGATCACGTCGGCCGCGACGACCGCTTACTGGAAAGAAAAGCGCCTCAACATCATCGACACCCCCGGGCACGTGGACTTCACCATTGAAGTCGAGCGCTCGCTGCGCGTCCTCGACGGCGCCGTGACGGTGCTGGACGGCAACGCCGGCGTCGAGCCGCAGACCGAAACCGTCTGGCGTCAGGCCGACAAGTACTCGGTGCCGCGCATCGTCTTCGTCAACAAGATGGACAAGATCGGCGCCGACTTCGACGCCTCGGTCCAGTCGATCCGCGACCGTCTGGGCGCCAAGGCCGTGCCGATCCAATTCCCGATCGGCGCCGAAAGCTCGCTGTCGGGCCTGGTCGACGTCGTCGAAATGCGTTCGGTGGTCTGGGACAACGACGCCCTGGGCGCCAACTTCACCGTCGGCGAGATCCCGGCTGACCTGATGGACAAGGCCGTGGCCGCCCGTCAGTACCTGATCGACAACGCCGTCGAACTCGACGACGAGGCGATGGAAGCCTACCTCGACGGACAGGAGCCCTCGGTCGAGACGCTGAAGAAGTGCATCCGCAAGGCCGTGCTGACCGGCGCCTTCTACCCGATCCTGTGCGGCTCGGCGTTCAAGAACAAGGGCGTGCAGACGCTGCTGGACGCCGTCGTCGACTACCTGCCGTCGCCGCTGGACATCCCGCCGACCCCGGGCATCGACTTCCGCACCGAAGAGCCGGTCGTGCGTCACGCCTCGGACGATGAACCCCTGTCGGTTCTGGCGTTCAAGATCATGGACGACCCCTTCGTCGGTTCGCTGACCTTCTGCCGCCTGTACTCGGGCAAGATGGAAACCGGCATGTCGCTGCTGAACTCCAGCCGTGACCGCAAGGAACGCGTCGGCCGCATGCTGCAGATGCACTCGAACAACCGCGAGGACATCAAGGAAGCCTACGCCG
>NZ_JAHFPF010000233.1 GCF_023259385.1 Brevundimonas sp.
CCGAGTTCAGCTTCTGCGGCCGCCGCGCCTCGGAAGGCGTCTACTGCATGGAGCACGCCCGCGTCGCCTACCAGCCGCAGGTCCGCAAGGGCGGCAAGGACGGCGCCAGCGAACTGGCCCGCAGCCTGCGCCGCTATATCTAGGTCGCATTGACCTGACCAAGGCGGCTCGCTCCACCCGGCGGGCCGCCTTTTTCTTATCCAGCCACATGGCTGTCACGAATGGCCCCTAGAGGGGCCGCCGTCCGCTCCGACGCCGCGCCCGCCGCGACGATGGAGCAGGGGGCGGGGCTGCGGTTATCCGGGTTGACGCAGCCCCTCACCCTCCCCTCTCAGACCGAGGCGATGACGGGTCCCGCGATACGGGCCAGTCGCCGACGGCGCTTTCCGATCTTCGCCAGCAGCACGACGCCGATCAGGGCGATCAGCCCGCCGGTCGCCGCGCGTCCGGCGCCCGGCCCCGAGACGAGGGCGTGGACCAGGCCCGCCCCGGCCAGCAGCACGGCCCAGGGCCGCAGCGGCCTGGCGGACGCCCGCCCCAGAGCGCTGAAGAAGATCCAGCCGATCGGCGCGAGCAAAGCCGCGCCCGCCATCAAATGCCAACTCCACGGCCCCTCGCCCGACGACCACGACAGCGCCGCCAGAACCATCTCTGCGATCACGATGACCGGCAGCATCAGGGCCGCGACGGCCAGCGACGCCGGAACCGGCTTGTCGCGCGGACGGACCGGCGCGGCGACCGGGCCGGGAGGCGCCGGGTCCGACCCGCCCCAGTCCTTCAGCCTGGAAACGAAGCGCCGTCCGGCCTCCGACAGGGCGGAGGCCTCCAGCTTGTTGGCCTCGAACAGGACGAAGGGTTCGGCCCAGGGCAGGCCGCAGCGATTGGCCGTGACCTCCAGGGGCCGCAGCAGGTCGGTCAGGGGATAGAGGTTGCGGCCGCCGGGTTCATAGGCCTGGGCCGTATTGCCGGCAGTGACGGCGACCATGATCGGCCGGCCTTCCAGACGACGCCCCTCGGCCTCGTAGTCGATGTAGAACATCCGTGTCAGGATCAGGTCCTGCCAGGCCTTGAGCAGCGGCGGGGTCGAGTACCACTGCAACGGAAACTGCAGCACGATCCGGTCGGCGGCGAGCAGGCGGGCCACCTCGGCGTCGTCGTCGATCACCCCGTCCGGATAGAGGGCGTGCAGGTCGGCGACCTCGACGCCCGGCAGGCAGGCCGCGGCGTTAGCGAGGGCGGCGTTGGCGCGCGAGTTGGCGATATCAGGGTGGAACAGCAGGATCAGGGTCTGGGTCATCGGGAACACCTCCGTGGTTGACGGCAGGGTGTCCGCGAGCGGATGATCAATCCAATGGATAGATCATATCATGGACTATTCGTCTGATGCATCTTCGCTCGGTCGATCTCAATTTGCTGGTGATCCTCGACGCCCTGCTGGACGAGGCGCATGTCACGCGGGCGGCGGTGCGGCTGGGCCTGTCGCAGCCGGCGACCTCCAGCGCGCTGGACCGTTGCCGCGCCCTGTTCGGCGACCCTCTGCTGGAGCGCAGCGGGGCGGGCATGCGGCTGACGCACCGGGCGGAGGCGTTGCGGGCGCCGCTACGGGCGGTGCTGGAAGAGACGCGGGACCTGCTGGCGCCGGTCGACATCCCGCTGGATCAATTGCGCCAGACCGTGCGCTTCGTCGTCGATGACTTCACCACCGGCTTCCTGGCGCCGCCGCTCGTGGCCCGGCTGTGGGAGACAGCTCCCGGCATCGACCTCGTCTTCGAGAGCTGGCGCAGTTCGGAGAATGCGCTGGAAGCGCTGGAGCGCGGCGATGCGGACCTGGCCCTGTCGGTCTTCCCGCGCGTCGAGCCCGACTTCCGCCGCGAACTGCTGGGCGAACAGACCTATGTCGTGTCCATGCGGCGCGACCATCCCGCCGCCCGGGGTTTCGATCTCGACCGCTGGCTGGCCTGGCCGCATGTGCTGGTCTCGGGGACCGGCCAGACGCGGGGCGCCCTTGATGCCGCCCTGGCCCGGCTGGACCGGGTGCGACGGGTCGCGGTCACGGTCCCCGGCTTCGCCCTGGTCCCGCCGCTGCTGGCGGCGACGGATCTGATCTCCATGCTGCCCAGCGGCGTGGCGGCGACGTTGGGCCATGCCCACGGTCTCGTCTTCTTCCCACCGCCGATCTCGGTGGAAGGCTTTCCGCTGCACCTGGCCTGGCACCGGCGGCGCGCCCACGACCCGGCCATCGTCCATGTGGCGGATCTGGTGCGCGAACTCACGCAGGAGCTGTTCGCCCGGGCGGGCCCTAGTTCAGCACCCGCCGCTCGCCCGGCACATCCAGGCTGAAGGCGGGAATGGCGGCCTCGAACATCCGGCCCAGGTCGTCAACCATGGAATAGCCGCCGACCATGGAGCCCGACGGCGTGCCCAGCGGACACCCCGAGGCGTAGGAATAGCTGTCGCCCGGCTGGATCGTCGGCTGTTCGCCGACCACGCCGGGACCGCGCACCTCCTCGGTGTGGCCGCGCGCGTCCGTTATCAGCCAACGGCGCGCCACCAGCTGCACCGGCGAGGGCGACAGGTTCACGATCTCGACCTGATAGGCCCAGACCCAGCGGCCCGAGACGGGGTCCGACTGGCCCGCCAGGAAACTGGGCCGGACGCGCACCACAATGCCTTCGGTTTCAGCTTCGTAGGCGGGGCGGTCGTGCATGCGCGAATGGTCCCTGAACCCAGACGCGCGTCAAGCGGAACCGTGGCTCATCCGACCGACGAGACGGGAGAGACAGGCCGCAAATTCGTGTAAGCGGAAGGCATGACGTCATTCATTGCTCCCCGTCCGGGCATCCTGCCCGCCCAGTCCATCGAAGCCCTGATCGCCGGCGGCGCGATCGCCTCGGACACCCCCTTCGACGCCGACCAGGTGCAGCCGGCCAGCCTGGACCTGCGCCTGTCCTCCGTGGCCTGGCGTGTGCGCGCCTCCTTCCTGCCCGGTCGGCGCAACGTCGAGGACCGCATCGCCGACGTGGCCATGCACACCATCGACCTGTCCGCCGGCTATGTGCTGGAAAAGGGCTGCGTCTACATCGCCAAGCTGCAGGAACGACTGAGCCTGCCCAAGGGTCTGATCGCCCGCGCCAATCCCAAGAGTTCAACCGGCCGCGTCGATGTCTTCGTGCGCCTGCTGACCGACCGCGGCGGCAGCTTCGACGACGTGGACGAGGGCTATGAAGGGCCGCTGTATCTTGAGATCGCGCCCCAGACCTTCTCCATCCTGGTGCGCCCGGGCACCCGCCTGAACCAACTGCGCCTCAAGGCGGGCGAACCGCCCAAGCTGGAGACCCGCTCGGTCGGCGTTGAATTGTCGGGCGGCGAAAACGGCATCGTCGGCTTCCGCGGCCGCCGTCATGCCGGGGTGGTCGATCTGGACCACATCGACGGCCACGACCCCAAGGATTTCTGGGAGCCGCTCACCCTGCGTCGCGGCGAACTGCTGTTGGATCCGGGCGAGTTCTACATCCTGGCCTCGTCGGACGACGTCGAGATCCCGGTCGACCAGGCCGCCGAGATGACCCCCATCGATCCCTCGGTGGGCGAATTCCGCGTCCACTACGCCGGCTTCTTCGATCCGGGCTTCGGCACGGACGAGGCGCACGGCGCGGGCTCCAAGGGCGTGCTGGAGGTTCGCACCCACGACACCCCCTTCCTTCTGGAGCACGGCCAGATCGTCGCCCGGCTGGTCTACGAGCCCCTGACCGAACGCCCCTCGCGCCTCTACGGCGAGAGCGGCAGCCACTATCAGAGCCAGGGGCTGAAGCTGTCGAAACACTTCCGGCCCTGGGGCTGACCTAGGGCGAGGGGCGAGGTTACGCCGCCTTCTGCCTCGACCCTCGCCCCTCAGCCCTCGACCCTACGAGAGCTTGTCCGCCTTCCTCAGTCCCGGGAACATCGCCGCCCAGGCGCCCGTGGCGACCAGCGCGCCGACACCGCCGAAACAGGCCGCGCCGACCGCACCGAGGATCCGGACCATCAGGCCGGAGTAGGCCTCGCCCAGTTCGTTCGACGCGCCGATGAACAGCATGGACACCGAGCTGACCCGGCCGCGCATGTGGTCGGGCGTGGCCAGCTGGATCAGGGTCTGGCGGATGTTGACGCTGATCATGTCCGCCCCGCCGCCGATGAAGAGGGCCAAACCCGACAGCCAGACGATCTTCGACAACCCGAAGGTCAGGGTGCACAGACCGAACACCGCCACCGCCGCGAACATCCAGCGGCCACCGTGCTTCACGATCGGATAGCGGCTCAGATAGATGGCCACCGCCATGGCGCCGACGCCGAACGAGGCGCGCAGCAGGCCGAAGCCTTCCGGCCCGACATGCAGGATGTCGCGCGCGAAGATCGGCGTCAGCAGGGCTACGCCCGCCAGCAGGACGACAACGAGATCCAGCGAGATGGCGCCCAGCACGATCTTGGTCTGCCAGACATAGGCCAGCCCTTCCTTCACCGATTCCAGCGGCGACAGCTTGCCCTCGACCGGCGCGGGCTTGCCGCCGGTCTTGATCAGGATGAAGGCGGCGACGGCCAGCAGGAACATGCCCAGCGACACCGCATAGGCCAGCGGCACATTGACCCCGACGATCACTCCGCCCAGCGCCGGGCCGGCGATGGCCCCGGTCTGGAAGGCGATGGACTGGGCCGCGATGGCGGGCGGCAGGGCCTTGCGGCCGACGACCATGGGCAGGAAGGCCTGACTGGCGGGCGCCAGGAAGGCCCGCGCCGCGCCGAAGACGGCGGCGACCGCCAGCAGGCCCCACAGCGGCGGCGAGCCGTGAAGGGCCATGGCCAGGAAGGAGGCCGCGCAGGAAGCCTCGACCAGGATGGAGATCCACACCGTCTTCTTGCGATCGCGCCGGTCCGCCATGGCCCCGGCGGGCAGGGTGAAGGCCAGCAGCGGCAGGAACTGGCACAGGCCGACGAGACCCAGATAGAGGCTGGCCTCGGCCACCGGATGGTCGCGCCGGGCGATCTCATAGACCTGCCACAGCAGGGCCGACGACTGGATCTGGATCGCCAGCACGGCGACAACGCGGCCGAACCACAGCAGGCGGAAGTCGCGGATGCCCCACGGACTGGCGGGCCCTTCAGGCGGCGGAGGCGGAACCGGCGGCGTGGGTGAGCCGGCGTCGAGGCTTTCAACGGTCACGTGCGGCGATCAACTTTCGGATAGGGGGTTCCGTCGCGATGGAAATAGCCGGCCTGGTTGAAGACCATGTCGATGTCGGGATAGTCGCCGCAATCCCCGCCCGGCGTGCGGGTTCCCACTTCCAGCAGGACCGCCTCCTCGCCGGAGCGGTTCTCGATCTTGTGACCGTTCGGGACGCCCGCCTTGAACCCTGCGCAGTCGCCGGGACGCAAGATCGTCTCGCCCTCGTCCTCGATCAGGACCACTTCGCCCGAGACGACCCAGACGAATTCGTCCTCGCCCTCATGCCAGTGTCGTTGGCTG
>NZ_JAHFPF010000234.1 GCF_023259385.1 Brevundimonas sp.
CCTGTTCACCGATCCGGCGCTGTTCCACGGCTATGTGCTGGGCAGTCCGTCCTTCTGGTTCGACCGGCGGCACATCATGACGATGGAGGCCGAATACGCCCGCACCCACCGCGACCTGCCGGCCGAGGTCTTCATGTATATCGGCGCCTATGAGACTCCCGGCCCCGGCCCCCGCCATACGACGGACGCCGACATGGTCGGGGACGTGCGGACCATGGAACGGACCCTGAAATCCCGTGCCTATCCGGGCCTTCGGGTCCAGTCGGCGGTGCTGGGGGACGAGGATCATCTGACCGTCGCCCCGGTCGGCTTCACCCGCGCCCTGATGGCCCTCCTGCCGGCGCAGACGTAGCGCTTTCGGGGAACCGATCCGACCGCGGCGGCCTTCGTTCAAAGTCGCCGCAATAGGGGGTTCTCTTGAAGAAAAATCCGCTCGTTCTGATCGCGCTTGGGGTCATCCTGATCATTGCCGGTGGGTGGATGCACTTCACGGGTGGTCCACCGACGGCCGATCCAGGCCTGAGACAGGCTTGCGAGGCTTCAATGGCCGAACGTGGGGCCGATGCGGATCTGATCGCTCAATGCAAACAGGTCGCTTTCGCCACCGCGACCACTGCGACGGACGCAACATCCGCGGCCAGATCCATCAGCGCGGCGAACAACAGCGAGATCGGGGGCGGCGCCGTCTCGATGTTCCTGATGGGCGCCGGCCTGGCCCTGGTTGTGGGCGGAGTCGTCATCCGTCGCGGCGCCCGTCACGTCGCGACCTGACGGCGGCGCCTGCAAGGCCCCAAGCACCCGTCAGCGCCGCGTGTAGATGTCGCCGTCGTAATCCAGCGACACGGGGCGTCCGTCGGCGCCGAGCCGGAAGGTGACGCCCTGGCCGGTGTAGGGTGTCAGTTCGACCCGCAGGCTTTCCGGATCGGTGAAGTTCTCGGCCACCGCCGACTGCACGCCGATGGTCAGCCGCAGGCGGTCGCCGTCCTCGCTCACGCTCAGGGTCCCGTACGCCGGGCTGACGTAATCGCCGACATAGGCGGCGTTCGGAAGGCTCAGCGTGCGGGGCCGCTGTGCGCGGGCGGCCAGGTTGCCGGCGATCCCCTCGCGCCGCCGGTCCCTGCGGACAACCAGCTCGGCCAGCTTCGCGTCATAGACGGCATCCACATCCGGCAGGTTCGCGAACCAGTCATAGGCGTAGTTGGCGACCAGGTCGGCCAGTTCGCCCGCGAAGGCGTCCTCGTTGACCATCACGGCCACGCCCAGATGACGCTCCGGCATGAAGGAGACGTGGGCCCGCGAGCCCGAGAAATTGCCGAAATGGTGGATCAGGACGTCGTCGCCGTATCGCCCGACCTGCCAGCCCAGGCCGTAGCCGGTGCGGACATAGGGACCGAAGGTCGTCTCCTGCGCCACGCGGGACGCATGGGTGGACGCGATGAGGCCGGCGGGCAGGACGCGGCCGCCGCCGACCGTTCCGTCCGTCACCTGCGCCTCCAGCCAGATGGCCATGTCGTGCGCCGTGGAGACCAGCCCGCCCGCCGACTGCATCGTGGCGTCGGTCTTCTGCAGATATGACCGCTCCGGCTGTCCGGAGAGACGCCCGAAATGGCCGGCGGCGACGGTGTGACCCTCGGCCCGCGCCTCGTCGATGAAGGCTGTGGTGTCGGTCATGCCCAGCGGCGTCAGGACCTCGCCCTGCACCAGCGCGCGCCAGTCGCGGCCCCGTTCATGCTCCATCAAGACCGTGGCCAGGTTGTAGCCCGAGTTGGTGTAGGCGAAGGTCCCATAGCCCCCGCCGTCGCGCGGCCGGGTCTGCGCGGTCAGGTCCCACATGAGCGCCGGGGTCCAGTCGCCCGAGAAGGCGGCGCGGAAGGCGATCGGCCCGTTCTCGACGCCCGACCGATGGCTGAGCAGGTCGGTCAGGGTGATCCGCCCGGCGATGTCGGCGGGCACGCCCGAGTCCGGCGACCACGCGGCCAGCGGCGCCTCCAGATCGACCTCGCCCCGTCCCGCCATCGCCGCGATGGCCAGGGCGGTGAAGGATTTGGTCGCCGAGGCGATGTAGAAGCGGGTGTCCGCGTCCACCGGCGCGCCGCTCGCGACATCCGCCACGCCGACGCCTCCGGTGTAGATCGCGCCGTTCTGGTCCACGACGGCCACGGCCATGCCCGGCACGGCCTCGGTCCGCGCCAGCGCCCGGCGCGCGAAGGCGTCCATGGCGGCGGGGAAGGCGGCGCGGTCCTGGGCGCCTGCTGCGGCCGGCACGACAAGCAGGATCGCGGCCGCAAGGGCCGTCGCGGCGAGATTCGAACGCATGGATGCTCCCTCGGCCCCGACAGCGAGGCGTACGGCAGAGAGGCCGCCAGGTGATCAAATGGATGCAGGCCGCGGCCATCAAACCGCCCTGCCCGTCCGCTAGTCATTTGCCCTGAAGCGGCGTGGCGGCTACATCCCGCGCCAACCTCCCCATCCGATCAGACGACAGGGCGCACCGCACCTCATGGCGCAGCAATATATTTTCCAGATGCAGGGCCTGACCAAGGCCTTTCCCGGCGGCAAGAAGATCTTCGAGAACATCTGGCTGAGCTTCTACAACGACGCCAAGATCGGCGTGGTCGGGGTCAACGGCTCGGGTAAGTCCACCCTGCTGAAGATCATGGCCGGGCTGGACAAGGAATTCTCCGGCGAGGCCAAGGCCGCCGACGGCATCAAGCGCGGTTACCTGGAGCAGGAGCCCCAGTTGGATCCCGCCCTGAACGTCCGCGAGAACGTCGAGTCTTGGTGCGAAGAGAAGCAGTGGGTCAACCGCTTCAACGCCATCGCCATGGAAATGGCCGAGGAGTACTCCGACGAGCTCATGGAGGAGATGACCGCCCTCCAGGAGAAGATCGACGCCGGCGACGTCTGGGACATCGACAGCCGCATCGAGATGGCGATGGACGCCCTGCGCTGCCCGCCCGACGACTGGGAGGTCACCAACCTGTCCGGTGGTGAGAAGCGTCGCGTGGCCCTGGCCCGCCTGCTGCTGTCGAAGCCCGACATGCTGCTGCTCGACGAACCGACCAACCACCTGGACGCCGAGTCCGTCGCCTGGCTGCAGCACCACCTTGAGAACTTCCCCGGCTGCGTCATCCTGGTGACCCACGACCGCTACTTCCTGGATCTGGTGACCAAGTGGACGCTGGAGCTGGACCGCGGCAAGGGCCACCCGCACGAGGGCAATTACTCCTCGTGGCTGGAAGCCAAGACCAAGCGCGTGGTGCAGGAGCAATCGGAATCCGAAGCCCGCCAGCGCGCCCTGACCCGCGAACTGGAATGGGTCCGCTCGGGCGCCAAGGCCCGTCAAGCCAAGTCCAAGGCCCGTCTGGCCGCCTATGAGCGGATGGTCGACGAGCAGGAGAGCATGCGCGGCGCCCAGACGCACGCCGTCATCCAGATCCCGCCGGGTCCGCGCCTGGGCAACGTCGTGCTGGAGGTCGAGGGCCTGCAGAAGTCGTATGGCGACAAGGTCCTGTTCGACAACCTGACCTTCAAGCTGCCGCCCAACGGCATCGTCGGGGTGATCGGCCCGAACGGCGCCGGCAAGTCGACCATGTTCAAGCTGATCACCGGCCAGGAACAGCCCGACGGGGGCACGATCAAGGTCGGCGAAACCGTCAAGCTGGCCTATGTCGACCAGTCGCGCGACGACCTGAAGCCGGACGAGACTATCTGGCAGGCCATCTCGGGCGGCACCGACATCATGATGGTCGGCAAGCGCGAGATTAACTCGCGCGCCTACGTCGGCAGCTTCAACTTCAAGGGCGGCGACCAGCAGAAGAAGGTCGGCCAGCTGTCGGGCGGTGAGCGCAACCGCGTTCACCTGGCCAAGACCCTGGCTTCGGGCGGCAACCTGATCCTCCTCGACGAACCGACGAACGACCTGGACATCGAGACCCTGCAGAACCTCGAGGAGGCCCTGGAAGGCTTCGCCGGCTGCGCCGTGGTCATCTCCCACGATCGCTGGTTCCTGGACCGTCTGGCGACCCACATCCTGGCCTTCGAGGGCGACAGCCACGTCGAATGGTTCGAAGGGAATTTCGAGGCCTATGAGGAAGACAAGAAGCGCCGCCTCGGCGTTGAGAGCCTGATCCCGCACCGGATCAAGTTCCAGAAGTTCGGGCGCTGATCCGGCAGGCTGCGGCGCGTGGCATCGCGCCGCAGCCCCGAAGCGTTTGAGTTAAAATCGTAACAAAGCAAATCTTTGCCCCCCCTTCGATGCCTGCTAGCTTGGCGGTCAGGGGGAGTGCGCGTTCAAAATTGGTGTTCCCTGATCAACATATGGCCAAGTGCGGCCACGGGGATACGCTGTCATGTCGACCGTCGCGGGCAAGGGTGGAATCAACACGGTCCTGATCGAGCCGTTGGCGGCGTCTGGCGAAGGCCACGGTCCGCAAGCGGCCATTATCCCCGTCACCGGCACGATCACGAATTTCCGGCCCGGTCCGGGCGGCGACGTGCTGGACCTGCAAGCCTGGCTGGCGGCCGGCAACCTGCCCGGTTACGTGGCCGGGACGGATCCCTTCATAACTGGCCAACTGGGGCTCGCTGAATTTGACGACACCCACGCCTGGGCGCCTGTGGTCGGCATCTACACGGCCGGCGGATCGCTCGTCGCCCTGATCCAGAACATCCAGCGTGGAGACCTGTACTCGGAGAACCTGTCAGGCTTCTACATCCCACCCATCATCAGTGGAAACCGCGCCTTTGGAACCGGCAACAGCGAGACGCTGAACGGCTCGGGCGCCGTGAACACCCTCATCGGTTTCGGTGGGAACGACATCCTCAATGGCGAGAGCGGCGATGACCTCCTGATGGGAGATGACTGGCGTCCCGATCACCTCCTGTCCGGCGCGGACACCCTGAATGGCGGCGACGGCATCGATGTGCTGGTCGGCAGCGGGGGCGACGACATCCTGAATGGGGGAGACGGCGACGACCTGATCTACACCGGCGTGGTTCTTCTTAACGACGCGCAGTACAAACCACGCGCCTTTGAAGGATTGGCGTGGCTCCCTGGGGCGGTCCTCAGGCACGACGCCGACGGTGGCTTCGACACCGTGAACGGCGGAGCCGGGCGTGACCGGGCGGTGCTGATGCATACCAGCGCCACTGGCTCGATCACGCTGGACAACAGCGGCTCCGGCGTGAACGCGCTTCTGGTGGACGGCGTTCAGCGCGGCTCGGTGCAGGGCATCGAGGTTTTGGAATTCTTCGGCGGCTCCGGCAACGATGTGATCACCGGCGGCGATCAGGGCGTAAGCACAGAAGTCCGCATCCCGAATCCTCAGAACATCCTCTATTACTCCAATGGCGATAAGCTGAACGGCGGAGCCGGCAACGACATCCTGCGCGGCGGCGGCGGCGATGACATCCTGCGCGGCGGAACCGGCGCGGACCTGATGGATGGCGGAACTGGCTTCGACATCGTCGACTACAGC
>NZ_JAHFPF010000235.1 GCF_023259385.1 Brevundimonas sp.
CTTGCGGGCGGCGGTGATCGACATCGTGTAACTCCTTATGGGAGGTTGAAAACGCGGTCGGGTTCTAGCCGGCCGGCCCGCAACTGACCGAGAGCGACGAGGGTCTGGCCCAAGAAAACCGAAACGGTCCGGGCGTCGCCTTTCAGCTGACCCTTGAGCGTTTCGACCTGTCTGGGGAGCAGAACGATCGGCCGTCCCTGCCGAAGCGAGAAGGCGTCTTGATCCGTAACGGCCAACTCCGGGATGTCGTCCAGGGCGGTCGCGACGGGAAGCAATCCTTCCGAGGCGGCGCCGCTATGCACCATTTCCTCCAGAGAATCCAGCGTCACGGCGTTTTCGACGCTGAACGGCCCCACCCGCTCGCGCCGCAGGGCCGAGACGTGGCCCTCCGCGCCGAGCATGACGGCCAGGTCGCGGGCCAGCGAACGGACGTAGACGCCCTTGCCGGTCCGCATCGTGATCTCCAGGTGGTCGGCGTCGGGCGCGCCGGTAACGGCGGCCTCGTGGATCATCACCCGGCGGGCCTTCAGCTCCACCTCGATACCCTCGCGGGCCAGGTCATAGGCGCGCTGGCCGTCCACCTTGATGGCCGAGAAGGCGGGCGGCACCTGATCGATTTCGCCGACGAAGGCGGGCAGGGCGGCCTTCACCTGTTCCAGCGACGGACGCACGTCCGACCGGGCGACGATTTCGCCCTCGCGGTCCAGGCTGTCGGTGGAGACGCCCCACTGGATGGTGAAGCGATAGACCTTCTGCGCCTCCATCATGAAGGGGACGGTCTTGGTCGCCTCTCCCAGCGCGATGGGCAGGATGCCGGAAGCCAGCGGGTCCAGGGTGCCCGCATGTCCGGCCTTCTGGGCGTCGAACAGGCGGCGGATGCGGCTGACCGCCTCGGTCGAGCCCATCTCGTACGGCTTGTCCAGGCAGACCCAGCCGTTGACGATCTCGCCGCGTTTCCTGCGGCCCATTACGCTTGGCCTACCGCGCTTCGCGCTGCTTGAGGCCGGATCACGCCTGATCGTCCTCGTCGGAGTGTTCGACGTCGGCGCGGACGCGCGGGTCGTCCAGCAGGCGGTTCAGGCGCTCGGCGGCCTCGAAGCTTTCGTCATGGCGGAAGCGCAGGTCGGGGGTGAAACGCATGTCGATATGCTTGCCCAGCACGCCGCGCAGGAATTTGGCGTGGGCGTTCAGCGCCTTGACGATCTCGGTCACGTGACCGGCGGTCGGGGCGTCGGCGACGCCGGCCCCCAGCGGCTCGACGAAGCAGGTGGCGTGCTTCAGGTCGGGCGAAAGGCGGACTTCCGTCACCGTCACCGAGACGCCCTCCATAGCGGGGTCGTGGATCTCTTCCTCGCGCAGCACCTCGACGAGGGCGTGGCGGATCAGCTCGCCGGCGCGCAGCTGGCGCTGGGACGGTCCCTGCGGTCCGGAGGCGTTGCGGGTGTGTTGCTTGCGGCCCATGACGGCGGCCTCCTTCTGGATCGCCCGCCGGGGCTCGGACCCGGCTGAAAGGCGAGGGGGCGAACGCCCCCCGGAATTGAAGAGCGCGCGGTCTAGTCCCCCGCGGCCGGAGTGTCCAGTTGCGCCCGGTCGATAGTGGCCACGACCTCGGACGACTGGATCGATTGCACGGGCCGGATCGGCATGCCCGCGGCGTTCAGCACGCCCGCCGTCCAATGGTTGCACAGGTGGCCGATGGAGAAATGCTCGCGGCTGGCGAAGAAGCGGGCGTCGTCCCCGGCGCGGGCGGCGGCGATACGCGCCGAGCCGGTCGACAGATCCAGCGAGCCCTCGATCCGGGCCGCCATGGCCTCGAACCCGGCCTGCGACAGGCGGAAGTCGCGTCGGCTGTCGGCGTCGAACGTCTCGCGCGGGTCGCGCTGGGCCGGATCGAGCATAACCACGGACGGGTTGCCGGGCCGGAAGAAGGCGCGCGCGCCGTCGGGCAGGCGGTCGCCGATCGGGCTCTGGTCGACATAGAATTTGGCGTCGCCCCAGCCGATCAGGATCCAGTCGCCCGGCGGCAGGCCGCGCACGGCCTCGGCCAGAGCTCCGCCCCGCGCCTCCAGCGCCGCGCGCGGCACGGCCAGGTCGGTATGGAAGCCGTTGTTCAGAAGGCTGATCTCGACGCCGGGCGCGTCGGTGCGCGCCGGCCACAGCGCCGGATCGCTCGGGGCGGCCCAGGTCCACAGGGCGGCGAGCGCCCCGATCACGCCGGCGGCGATGAAGGCCCCCACGCCCGTCCGTTCACGCTTCATCGGGCCCGGAACCTCCATACGCCGCACAGACCGTCCACCGGGGCGTCCGGCCCCACAATCGTCCGCTCACGGAACAGCATCAATTCGACATGGTCCCGGCGATGCAGCAGGGCCGCCACGCCGGGCGCCGCGCCGCCGCACAGGGGCGAGGCGGCGACCGCCTGGTCTCGGCTCTGCGGGACCACGGCGCGCAGTTCGATCTGGGCGTCGCCGGCGGCGTCCAGCCGCGTGGCGAAGGTCTCGCGCAGGCTGTTGAAGGCTTCGCTGCCGGCGGCGATACGCAGGGGACGGGTGCGGAAGGTCTCGCCGCGCTCCAGCCGGATCACCGCGCCGGTGAAGGTGACGCCTCCGGTCGTGTCGCGCGTGATGTCGTCGGCGGGGCCGAACTCCCCGGCCAGCACCATGGCTTCCGGCGCAGCGGTCAGGGGGCCATCGGTCCCGACGGCGGCGGTCTTCAAGCCGTTCAGCCCGTCCGAGGCGCCGTCGGCGGCCCAGTGGAAGATGCGGCTCGCGGCGGGGGCGGCGCCGTCGCGCACGGCGGCCCAGGCCTGGACCGCCTGCTTCTGTTCGATGGCCAGCAGGAACAGCACCAGGCAGACGAAGGCCAACGCTCCGGCGAGGCCCTTCAGGCCCCGGCGGCGTCCGGCCTGCGGTCGTGGGATGGCGGTGGCGCTCATTCGCGCAACCCTAGAGCAAAATCGGTCGAGTTGGACGCCGTCCAGCTCGGCTCAGATTTTGCTCCAGTTTGATGCTGGACCATTTTTTGGATTCAGGTCGAAGCGACCTGAAGCAAAAATGGTCTAGCGGGGTGCGCGGCCGGTGCAAAACCTATCGCCCGATAGGGGCAGAGGAATCCTCGCCAGGCCCGCCGGCGGGCGGCGTCGCCCATTCGCCGCGCCAGTTGTAGGACAGGGTCACGCAGTGCCGGTAGGCGCCGTCGGGCCAGCGGCCGATGGCCTGAGCGGTCAGGGGACGGGCTAGGCGCACCCGACCCAGGATCAGGAAGGCCTGATCGGCGCCCGGGCACAGCGCGCGCGCCAGGCCGCGACCGCCGCCGTCCGGCGAGACGGTGTAGAGGATGTTCTCGGTCGATCCGGCGGGCAGGGCGCGCCGGGCGGCATCCGGACCGCCGATGCGGATCTCGGCCGAACCGCGGTTCGAGGTGGAGATGATGCGCCGTACGGTGATGGCGCCGAACAGGCCCCGGTCGCCTTCCAGGGTGATGCCCCGCGTCAGGGCCTGGGTGACCCGGTCCGAGGCGTCATAGGCCAGGTAGCGGGTCTCGGCCGCGGCCGGACCGGCGACGGCGGAAACGGTCAGCAGGGCGATGAGAAAACGGCGCATGGAAAAGTGATCCCCAATCCGGATGGCGAAAAGGCGACGCCGCGGCGTCGCCTTTCCCTTATCCCCTGAACGACTAGTCCAGCGTGCGCTTGATCTCTTCGACCGTGAAGCACTCGATGTAGTCGCCGGCCTTGATGTCCTGGAAGCCCTGGAAGTGCATGCCGCACTCCTGGCCCGCCGTGACTTCGTTGACCTCGTCCTTGAAGCGCTTGAGCGTCGTGAGGGTGCCCAGTTCCAGGACCACCACGTCGTCGCGGATGATCCGGACCTTGGCGCCCTTGCGGACCACGCCTTCCGACACCCGGCAACCGGCGATCTTGCCGGTCTTGGAGATGTCGAAGACCTGAAGCACGGCCGCGTTGCCCAGGAAGGTTTCGCGTTGCAGCGGGGCCAGCATGCCCGAGAGCACGCCCTTCATGTCGTCCAGCAGGTCGTAGATGATCGAGTAGTACCGGATCTCGACGCCCTCGCGGTCGGCGAGGTCGCGGGCCTGCTTCGACGCACGGACGTTGAAGCCGAGGATCGGCGCGCCGGCCGACTTGGCCAGCTGCACGTCGCTCTCGGTGATCCCGCCGGCGCCCGACATGACGGTGCGCGCGCGCACCTCGTCGTTGCCCATCTTCTCCAGCGAGCCGACGATGGCTTCGGCGGACCCCTGGACGTCGGCCTTGATGATGACCGGCATCTCCGAGATCTTCTTGGTGCCCAGCTTGGCCATCATGTCGGCCAGCGAGACCTGGTTGATGCCGCCGGTCGCCTTCTCGCGCTTCACGCGGGCGCGGTATTCGGTCAGCTCGCGGGCGCGGGCTTCGGATTCCACCACGGCCAGCGGTTCACCGGGGCTCGGCGCCTCATCCAGGCCGAGGATTTCGACGGGGACGGACGGACCGGCTTCGGTCAGCTGCTCGTTGCGCTCGTTCAGCAGGGCGCGAACCTTGCCCCAGGCCGAACCGGCCACGATGATGTCGCCGCGCTTCAGCGTGCCGCGCTTGACCAGGACGGTCGCGACCGGACCGCGGCCCTTGTCCAGCTTGGCCTCGATGACCACGCCTTCGGCGGAGCGTTCCGGATCGGCCTTCAGGTCCATGACCTCGGCCTGCACCAGGATGGCGTCGATCAGACCCTCGAGGTTGGTGCGGTTCTTGGCCGACACCTCGATGATCTGGGTGTCGCCGCCCAGGCTCTCGGCGATGACTTCGTACTGCAGCAGCTCGTTGACCACCTTCAGCGGGTTGGCGTCCGGCTTGTCGATCTTGTTGACCGCCACGATCAGGGGGGCGTTGGCCGCCCTGGCGTGCTGGATGGCCTCGATCGTCTGCGGCATGACGCCGTCGTCGGCCGCGACCACCAGGACCACGATGTCGGTGACGTTGGCGCCGCGGGCGCGCATCGCCGAGAAGGCGGCGTGGCCCGGGGTGTCCAGGAAGGTCACGCGTTGGCCGTCCGGCAGACGGACCTGATAGGCGCCGATGTGCTGGGTGATCCCGCCGGCTTCGCCCGCGGCCACGTCGGTGGTGCGCAGGGCGTCGAGCAGCGAGGTCTTGCCGTGGTCGACGTGGCCCATGATGGCCACGACCGGCGCGCGGGGCGTGGTCGCATCGTCGTCCACGTCGTCGGACAGGAAGCCGGTTTCGACGTCGGACTCGGACACGCGGCGCACAGCCATGCCGAATTCGTCGGCGACCAGCTCAGCGGTGTCGGTGTCGATGACGTCGTTGATCTTCATCATCAGGCCCTGCTTCATCAGGAATTTGATGATGTCGACGCCGCGCACGGCCATCCGGTTGGACAGCTCCTGCACGGTGATGACGTCGGGAATGACGACTTCACGCGGCCGGTTCGGCGCGTCGGTCGAGCCGCCCTTGCGCTTTTC
>NZ_JAHFPF010000236.1 GCF_023259385.1 Brevundimonas sp.
GCCGAACGCGCGTCGCCCGGACGGACAGCCCTATACGACCGAGGATCTGAGAACCCTGCAGGACTGGGTGATCCGACCGCAGCTGCGCAACACCAAGGGCGTGACCGAGGTCAACACGATTGGCGGATATGAGCGTCAGTATCACGTCACGCCCCAGCCCGATCGTCTTTCCGCCTATGGCGTGACCATGGCCGAGGTGGTCGAAGCGCTGGACAACAACAACGCCAACGTCGGCGCCGGCTATGTCGAACGCTTCGGCGAGCAGTATCTGATCCGCGTGCCAGGTCAGGCTTCGACCACCGAGGATCTGGGCAATGTCGTCATCGCCACGCGGGGCGGGGTTCCGATCCGCATCGCCGATGTCGCAGACGTGGGCATGGGCGAAGAACTGCGCACCGGGGCCGCGACTGAAGATGGCAAGGAGACCGTGCTCGCCACGGTTCTGATGCTGGCCGGCGAGAACAGCCGTGTGGTGGCCCGGGCCGCCGCCGTCAGCCTGGAGGAGGCCGCGCGCGCGTTGCCCGAGGGGGTGACGGCATCGCCGGTCTATGACCGGACAGACCTGGTCGAGCGCGCCATCCACACGGTCGAGAAGAACCTGCTGGAAGGCGCCCTGCTGGTCGTCGTCGTGCTGTTCCTGCTGCTCGGCAACATTCGGGCGGCGTTGATCACGGCGGCGGTCATTCCGATCACCATGCTGATGACCATCACCGGGATGGTGCAGACCGGCACGTCCGGCAATCTGATGAGCCTCGGCGCACTCGACTTCGGCCTGATCGTCGATGGGGCCGTCATCATCGTCGAAAACTGTCTGCGCCGCTTCGGCGAGGCCCAGCACCGCCTGGGTCGCATCCTGACCAAACAAGAACGCTTCGAGCTGGCGGCCTCGGCCTCCAGCGAGGTCATCCGGCCCTCGCTGTTCGGTGTGATGATCATCACCCTGGTCTATGTGCCGATCTTCGGCCTGACCGGGGTCGAGGGGAAGATGTTCCACCCGATGGCGATCACCGTCGTCATCGCCCTGACGGCGGCCCTGCTCCTGTCGTTGACCTTCGTGCCGGCGGCGGTGGCCATGTTTGTCACCGGCAAGGTCGAGGAAAAGGACAGCTTCGTGATGCGCTGGGCCCGGGTCGGCTATCAGCCGGCGCTGGACTTCGCGTTGAAGACCCGGGGTTTGATGATCGGCATCGCCGTGGCGCTTGTGTTGCTGGCGGGCTTCGGCGCCTCACGGATGGGTTCGGAGTTCGTGCCCAATCTCGACGAAGGGGACATCGCCATGCATGCGCTGCGAATCCCCGGCACCAGCCTGAGCCAGGCCATCCAGATGCAGACCGCACTGGAAGCCAGGATCGCCGAGTTCCCCGAGGTCGAGCGGGTGGTCGCCAAGATCGGGACCGCCGAGGTCGCCACCGATCCGGTGCCGCCCTCGGTCGCCGACACCTTCATCATGCTGAAGGACCGCTCCGACTGGCCCGATCCGAGAAAGCCCCGCGGCCAGCTGGTCGAGGAGATGGAAGCCGCCGTGAACGAAATACCCGGCAGCAAATACGAGTTCACCCAACCCATCCAGATGCGGTTCAACGAACTGCTTTCGGGCGTGCGCGCCGACGTCGCCATCAAGATATTCGGTGACGATCTGGACGAACTGCTGAGACTTGGGGCCGAGATCGAAGGCATCGTCTCGACGGTCGAGGGCGCGGCCGATCCCCAGACCGAACAGATCACCGGCCTGCCTGTGCTCCAGATCACCCCGAACCGCGCCGCCATGGCGCGCCTGGGGCTGAGCGTGAACGACGTCCAGTCGGTCATCTCCACCTCCATGGGCGGCACGACGGCGGGGCAGATCTTCGAGGGCGACCGGCGTTTCGACGTCGTCGTTCGACTGCCCGAGGATCTGCGGGCCGACACCGACGCCATCGGCCGCCTGCAGATCCCGTTGCCGGCAAGCGAGGGGCAGGCGCGCCAGTTCGTGCCCCTCGCCGAAGTGGCGACGATCGAGCTCACGGTCGGTCCCAACCAGATCAGTCGCGAGAACGGCAAGCGCCGCATCGTGGTCACGTCCAACGTCCGCGACCGCGACCTGGGCTCCTTCATCGGGGAGGTTCAGGAGCGGGTCGACACCGAGGTGACAATCCCCGCCGGCTATTGGGTCACCTATGGCGGCACGTTCGAACAACTGATCTCCGCGGCCAAACGGCTTCAGGTCGTGGTCCCGGCGGTGCTGCTGCTGATCTTCGGCCTGTTGTTCGCCCTGTTCCGCTCGTGGAAGGACTCGGCGATCGTCTTCTCCGGCGTGCCCCTGGCCCTCACCGGCGGGGTGGCCGCCCTGATGATGCGCGATCTGCCGCTGTCAATCTCGGCCGGCGTCGGCTTCATCGCCCTTTCGGGGGTGGCGGTGCTCAACGGCGTCGTCATGGTCAGCTTCATCCGGGGCCTGATCGAGGAGGGCAAGCCGATCCCGGAGGCCATCCGAGAGGGTGCCCTGACCCGTCTGCGGCCGGTGCTGATGACCGCCCTGGTCGCCAGCCTGGGCTTCGTGCCGATGGCGCTCAATGTCGGGACCGGGGCCGAAGTGCAGCGGCCTCTGGCCACGGTGGTCATCGGCGGGATTATCTCATCGACGCTGCTGACCCTGCTCGTGCTCCCGGCCCTCTACAGCCTGGTGCACGGCCGCGACAGGCCCGAGGATCGCCCCCGTCCCGCCTGGCTCGACCACCTGCCGTTCCGCGTCAAAGGCAGGCGGAAGTGATGGGGATCGGCGATCGCCGTGGACCCAGGGCTTCTACGTTCCGTCCTCAAACCTCAGAAAGATTCTCATGACAGTTGCGTATCGCCGCGACCGCCGGTCGTGGCTTCAATCACCGGCGATGGCACTGGCCGCCATCCTGCTGTTCTTCCTCATGGACGGAGCCATGGGCCAGGCGCTGGCCCATGGCGTGGCCGACGGCGACAAGGGCTACATCCAGGAGACCTCGGGCTTCCTGTTCTGGCCGTTCCTGTACCTGGGGGCCAAGCACATGGTCACCGGCTACGACCACCTGCTGTTCCTGGTCGGCGTGATCTTCTTCCTCTACCGGATGAAGGACATCAGCATCTATGTGACGCTGTTCGCCATCGGCCACTCGTCGACCCTGCTGCTCGGCGTGCTGACGGACATCAGCGTCTCCAGCTATCTGGTCGACGCCATCATCGGCCTCTCGGTCGTCTACAAGGCGCTCGACAACCTGGGCGCCTTCCAGCGGTGGTTCGGCTTCCAGCCCAGCACCAAGGGAGCGACCCTGATCTTCGGCCTGTTTCACGGCTTCGGCCTGGCGACCAAGCTGCAGGACTTCAACCTGTCGCCTGACGGACTGATCAGCAATCTCATCGCCTTCAACATCGGCGTCGAGGCGGGCCAGCTTCTGGCCCTCGGCGCGATCCTCATCGTCATGGGGTTCTGGCGCAAGACGGGCAGTTTCTGGCGTCACGCCTACGCCGCCAACGTCGTCCTCATGACCCTCGGCTTCATCCTGACGGGCTATCAGCTCGTCGGCTTCTTCGTCGTCTGACCGGAGACCTCACATGTACAACGCCAACAAACCCACCGACGCGGACCTGCCCTCGACGCGCAAGCTGCTGAAGTCCACCGGCATAGCCGTTGCGGTCGCCACGGGCTTGCTCGTCACGGTCGTCATGCCCGCCGAATACGGCGTCGATCCGACCCGGGTCGGCTCACTGTTCGGCCTGACCGAGATGGGGCGGATCAAGGTCTCCCTCGCCGCCGAGGCCCAGGCCGAAGAAATCGCGGAAGCGACGCCCGCCGCCGGGGGCGTTGCGCCTCCCGTCGAGACGACGGCGGCGCCGACGCCGGCCGGCGCTGCCTCGGCGGCCGCGGCCGGTCTGCGTTCCGACCGGACCGTTCTCACCCTCGCGCCCGACGAGGGAGCCGAAATCAAGCTGGTGATGCAGGCCGGGGCCACGGCGCGCTTCACCTGGACCAGCAGCGGCGGGCGGATCAACTACGACACCCACGCCGACCGTCCCGGCACGCCCTATCACGGCTATAACAAGGGCTCGGCCGAGCGGGTCGAGGATGAACTGACCGCCGCCTTCACCGGCAGCCATGGTTGGTTCTGGCGCAACCGCACGGGCCAACCCGTGACGATCACCCTGGTCACCGAGGGCGCGTACAGCGAGATCAAGCGGGTAGTCTGAGCGACCGGGTCACTCCCTCGTCGTCGGCCAACGATCATGTTGTTCGTCGATGACGAAGGGGTGGGCGTGGTCCGCGTCATTCCCGCCGCGGCCCTCGCGCCTGTGAGGGTCGTCGGCCGGAAGATCCGCATGACTGTGGGGAAGGTTCTCGGGGTCACGGGCGGGCCAGATCAGCAGGCCCAGGACAGTTCCGGTCGCGCACAGCCCCGCCAGCACCAGGAAGGCCGCGCCCGGATCAACGGCGGCGCTGACCAGACCCGCCACGGGATAGGCGATCAGCCAGCAGGCATGGGACAGGGCGAACTGCGCCGCGAACAGGGCTGGTCGGTCTCCCGCGTTGGACGACCGGCGCAGAGCTCGCCCCGCCGGGGTGATCGTCAGCGAATATCCGAAGCCCATGATCACCCACAGCGCCAACAGCGCGACGTAGCTCACGGCCAACCAGGTCCCCGCCAGCAACACTCCGGTCATCGTCGCCGCGCCCAGCACCATGGCCGAGCGGTCGGTCAGCCGACCGAGCAGTCGCGGCAGAAACACCGCCGCGGTCATGGAGCCGCCGCCGAACGCCGCCAAGGCCCAGGCCGTCGCCTGGCCAGATAGACCAAAGCGCGACTGAACGAGAACGACGGTGTTGACGAACACCATGGCTCCGCCCGCCGCGGTCGCGAGGCTGATGGCCAGCAGGCCCCTCAGGCGCGGGGTCAGGGCGAACAGGCGCACCCCGCCGGTAAGGCGTTGCAGGAAGGGCTTCTGAGCGGCTCGGCTGGGTTTGGGCAGGACGGCGCTGACGACGAAGAAAGCCGAGACGACGAAACCCACGGCCGTGCCCGCGAACAGGTTGTTGTAACTCATCACCGCCAGCAGAAGGGCCGCCAGCACGGGACTGGCGACGCTCTCGAGGTCGGCGGCGAGCCGCGAGAGAGACAGGGCCTTGGTGTATTCGCCTTCGTCCGGCAACAGGTCGGGGATCATCGCCTGGAAGGCGGGGGTGAAGGCGGCCGAGGCCACATAGAGCACGGTCATCAGGGCATAGACCTGCCAGGCCTCGCCGACGAATGGCAGGGCGGCGGCCACGCCGGCGCGCACCACGTCCAGCGAAACCAGCAGCACCTTCCTGGGCAGCCGGGCCGAAAGTGCGCTCGCGAACGGCGCCACGCCGATATAGGCGATCATCTTGATCGCCAGCGCCGCGCCGAGGATTTGGCCCGCACTGGCACCCGCGAGGTCGTAAGCCAGCAGCCCGAGTGCCACGGTCGCCATCCCGGTC
>NZ_JAHFPF010000237.1 GCF_023259385.1 Brevundimonas sp.
CTCGGCCGCCGCGCCGAACTGCATGGCGGCGACCGCTTCATGGATCAACCCGCCGGCCTCAGGGCCCAGGATGTGCACGCCGAGGATCTTGTCCGTCGCGGCGTCGGCCAGAACCTTGACCAGACCGTTCTTCTCCAGACGCGCCTTGGCCATGGCGTTGGCGGAGAAGGGGAAGCGCCCCACGCGGTAGGCCACGCCGGCCGCCTTGAGGTCGTCCTCGGTGCGGCCGACCGAAGCCAGTTCCGGCCAGGTATAGACGACCGCCGGAATCGTTCCGTAGTCCACATGGCCCGCGCCCCCCGCCAGGCGTTCGGCCAGGGCGATCCCTTCCTCCTCCGCCTTGTGGGCCAGCATGGCGCCGCCGATGACGTCGCCGATGGCGTAGACCCCGTCGGCGCTGGTCCGGAACCCTTCGTCCACCGGAATAAAGCCCCTGCGGTCGGGCGCAATGCCGACCGTTTCCAGATCGAGCCTGGCGGTTGCGGGCCGTCGGCCGATGGAGACCAGCACGACATCGGCCTTGATGGTTCCTCGCGCGCCATCGCCCATGGGCTCGACGTCGAGGACGACGTCGTCGCCCTCCATCCGCGATCCGACCACCTTATGCCCAAGGCAGAACTGGAAGCCCTGGGCCTCGAGCACCTTGTGCAGCGCCGCCGACATCTCCGAGTCGACGCCGGAGGCGATCCGGTCGAGCACCTCGATGACCGTGACCTCGCTGCCGAGCCGACGCCAGACCGACCCCAGCTCCAGTCCGACGTAGCCGCCGCCGATCACCGCCAGATGGCGCGGCGCCGCCGTCAGGCTCAGGGCGCCGGCGGAGGTGACGATTCGCCGCTCGTCGATGGGCAGGTCGGGCAAGGTCGCCGCTTCCGATCCGCTGGCGATGACCACCGCCTTGCTGGCCTGCACCTCGAAAGCGCCGTCCGCGGCGCGCACCTCCACCCGGTCGCGCGCCAGCAGCCGCCCGCGGCCCTGGAAGCGGGCGACCTTGTGCTTGCGCAGGAGGTAGGCGACCCCTTCGCCAAGCTCGGTCACCACCTTGCCCTTGTGCCGCATGACACCGTCAAGATCGGCCCGCACATTGTCTACCATGACGCCGAACGCTTCGAGATTGCGCGCCATCTCCAGCCGCTCGGTGGCCTGGAGCAGCGCCTTGGACGGAATGCACCCGATGTTCAGGCAGGTCCCCCCGAGCAGTTCGCGGTCGTCGATGACCGCCACCGACAGGCCGAGCTGGCTCGCCCGGATCGCACACGGGTATCCGCCCGGCCCGCCGCCGATGATCACCAGGTCGTAGGAGGTCGTCGAACGGCTCATGGCGTCAGCCTTTGCTGCGAGTGGATGGGAGAGAAGGGCCCCGGCCAGCCCGAGGAAGCGGCATCAGGCGCCCCCCTCATTGAGGGCCGCGTCGCGCGTCTCCATTCGGAACCCGCTTCCGGGGAGGGCCGGCAGGCGGCGGAAGTCGATCTCCAGATCCTGATCCGGCAGCCGGTAGTTCAGGTCGGCGAGCAGGCCGACGGCGCGCTCCATCAGCTCCACGACGATCCCTTCGCCAGGGCAACGGTGACCGGTCGCCGCATCCCCACCGCCCTGGGGGATGAGACCGAACGGATCTCCGGAGCCGTCGCTGAACCGCTCCGGCCGGAACGCCTCGGGATCAGTCCAGTGTGCGGGATCGTGATTGGAGCCATAGAGGTCGAGGACCACCTGACGGCCCTCCGGGAAGACCAGGTCGCGCCAGCGAAACGGCGCGCGCACACGCCCGATCACTGCCGGGAAGAACGGATAGAAGCGTCGGACTTCCTGGACGAAGGCGCGGCGACGTCCGGCGTCGGCGTCGGCCAGACGGGCCGCATCCGGGTGAGCCTGCATCGCGTGCGCCACAAACACGATGTAGACCGAGGTCGCGACAGTCGGCCGCAATACATTGGCCAGTTCGACCGCCGCCGTGTGGATCGGCAACGGTTCGCCGTCCGCGGCGCGGGTCCAGGCCCAGGCGTGGGCGGCCGTGTCCGGATCCGGCGACAGACGGCCGGCGCGAATGTCTTCAATGATCGAGCCCAGCCAGGCGTCGACGCGGCGACGCGCGTGCCTCGACCACAGATGCCGGGGGCCCCGCGATCCCGCCGCGTCGAACAGCGCCCTCAGGTGACGGACCCGTTTCGCCTCTTCGTGCGGCTCGAGCGGCACGCCGGCCCAGGCGCAGACGGCCCGCGTTAGCACCGGCTGCAAGGCGTCATACAGCACGATGTCGTCCTCGCCGGCCCATTCGACGGCCGCGCGCCGCCACTCCGCTTCGAACAGTTCGCCCAGTCGCGCGACACGGGCTGGCGACATCAGGGACATGAACACGCCCTTGCGGGCGCGGTGGGCCTCGCCGTCCAGCCCCTGGACGCCGCCCTCGCCGAGCAGCGTGCGGCGGACCGGCGCCGGCATGGCGCCCGCCCGCACGATGCGGGTCTCGTCATAGAAGATCCGCGCCGCCTCGCGGCCTCTCAGACAGGTCGTCTCCTTCAGCGCCAGGCGGGTCTCGACGACGTCGGCGCCGGCCTGCTCGAACAGGTGGGAAAGGCGCCGATAAGGGTCTGTCAGCAGGGCCAGGGTCTGGTCGCCGTGTCGCGAGGTCGGCCGATGCGTCATCGAAATCCTCCAGAAGGACGGGCGGTCCGCGACGGGAGCCGCCAATCGCCTCAAAACGTCACGGTAGGCCAATGGCTCCGGGGTCTTTGCGCCTTCCGATCTTCCACAGGGTCAAAGCGGCGCGGATGGATCGTGCAACGCCTCGATCACCTTGCAGGCGGAGACCCGGCCCCCGGCGCATTCCGTCGTCATCCGTGAGAGTTCGCGCTGGAGGGCGCGGAGCCGGGCGATCTTCTGTTTCACATCGGCGAGATGACGTTCGGCCAGGGTGCTGGCCTCGGCGCAGGGCCGATCGGGGTGATCCGACAGATCAAGCAAGGAGCGGATCGAATCCAGATCGAAGCCCAGCTGGCGGGCATGCCGGATGAATGACAGGCGGCGCTCCGCCGCGTCGTCATACATGCGCCGGTCGCTGGCGGTGCGCGGCGGCGGCGGAAGCAAGCCGATTTCTTCATAGAAGCGGATGGTCGGAACCTTGACGCCGGTGGCGGCGGCGAGCTTGCCGATGGGACGCAACCCGGACGAGGCGGGAGAGGGGAGGGGCATCGCGTCAGCTCGTAACGGCGGGTGAAAGGCATCTGGGGCGGGGAGGGATCATCGGCCCAGCCCCATCAGGACGACGGCGATGCCGAAGGCGGCAATCGTGGAGGCGCCGGTGAGCGCCATGCCGAAGGCCGGGGCCGCCGCGCCCTGCGCGTAACCCAGGGCGAAGAAACCCCGACCAACCAGATAAAGAGGGACCAACACCGGCAGCAGGATCATCTCCTCGCCGCGCAGCACGGTGGCGAGCACCAGGTGGGCGCTCACCGCCAGAACGGTCTGTTCAAGCGAGTTCTGTAGCACGGCGGCGGGTAGGGCGAGCCTGGCGCCGGGCGCCGCATCGGCGGACCCGGCCGGTCGGCGTCGGACCGGAACCGGATGCTGGCCACCACCCTCAAACACCCCGCGAGCCACAGGAAGACCGGGAGATTCGCCTGCAGGGCATAGGCCAGCCTATCGGCCGTCGCCATGTCGCGCGCCGCGCCGAGAAGGGGCGGGGAAAGCCGCAGCCAGGCGGAGGCCGCCGCTGAGGCGGTGATGAGAATCGCCGGCGCCGAGCGGACGGCGATCGCCCTCTGTTCGGCGGGAAGCCTCATCGCGCCGCCCGTCCCAGGGTCGAGGACGCCGCGCGGCTGTCCGAGCCCCGGACGGTGAGGAGGAGCAGCGCGACGCCGCAGACAATGGCCGCATCGGCGAGGTTGAAGGTCGGCCAGTGCGCCGCCCCCCAATGAAGATCGATAAAATCGGTGACCGCGCCAAAGCGTAGCCGGTCGACGAGGTTCCCGATCGCTCCACCGGCGATGAGGCCTGCGGCGGCCGCCGTCACGGCGCTGCGCGTGCGCCAGATCCACGCCAGCAGGGCGCCGATGATCAGGGAGGCCACGGCGCTCAGCGCCCAGCGGCCGACGGCGCCTGAGCCGGCGAACAGGCCGAAGGTGACGCCGGGGTTGAACCCGAGACGCAGCGCGAGAAACGGCGTGAGGTTGATCGGAGCGTCCAGCTGAGCGCGCGCCGCGGCCTTGGCGGCCTGATCCACGACGGCGATCAGCGCCGCGAGCGCGAAGGCGATCGTCTGCAGGCGGCCGGGAACGCGTCGCGTCGGGTGCATGGTGATCATGAAGCCTCCAATGGATTTCAACTGATTTTGGGCCCTCTAGTTACTAGAGGATCAAGCTGGTTTTATCTGACAGGCGTTTCTTTCATGGAAGCCATGCATTCTCGGCATGATCGTCTAGCCATTGGGAGATGCATGCTTCTCGCGAAAGGGTAATCCGATGACTGAACCCCCTCTCGTCCTGTGCACTTCCTCGCCCGGCTGCAGTTGCGGCGTGGCCTCCAGGTTCGACAGCGCCACCCCGCCTACCGGCGCATCATGATCGCGGTGATCGCCGTCAACTGCGCCGCCTTTATGGCCATAGCCAGCGGCGTGTCCCTGCAAGGCTCGGCGCCCCCTGGGCGCCAATGTGCTCAACTTCCTGGCCGACGCGCCACCTACGGCATCAGCCTGGCCGTGATCGGACGTTCGGTCGCCGTGCAGTCCGGGGCGGCCAATGGCCAAGGCGCCAGCCTCGTTGCGTTGGTGCTGTTATTCCTCAGCTACGCGATCTCGCGAGCCACCTCCGGGGCGCCGTCCCGTGGCATCACCGGACTGGGCCCTCTGGGCTTCTTCGCCAACGCCCTGGCCGGCTTACTGCTGGTAAGCCACTGCGCAGGCGACGCCAACGTCCGCTCGCTCTGGCTATGCGCGCGCAACGACCTTACCCAGAGCCTGGCGTCGCGGCGACCGGCGGAGCGGTCTGGCTGACCGGTTCACGATGGCCCGACCTGATAGCGGGAGCGCTACTCAGGTGAAGATTGCGCATTCTGCAATCTCGATCCACCTGCAGACGCAGCGAAAGAATCGGACGCGATCAGCGTGCGCTCGCTTAAAGATCGCTCGACGTTGCTGAATAGGTCGAGATGGCCGACGACGCGCCACTCTCGGCCTTGCATGTCGACTTTCCCTCTCCCTCACCGCGGATTGGTGGTCACTCGAAACAGTCGCAGCCCCCGAACACTGTAACAGATTGCTTGATCGCCCGAATGAAAGTATCCACCACGCGATGGCGTGGCCAATTGCGACATGGGCAAGACTGATACTGGCGGTGACCCTGGTCTCCGCCGTGTTTTTCGTCGCCCCGATCGCTGACGCCGCGACCTGCG
>NZ_JAHFPF010000018.1 GCF_023259385.1 Brevundimonas sp.
CCCAATTCGCGCAGGGCGTCGAGGGCGCGGACACCGTAAGTCACGCCGGACGCTCCGGAAATTCCAACAACGAGACGCCGCGGCGGGGTTCCTGCGGCTCCGTTCACATCTTCGGCCAATTCGGGCTCCAGGGTACTCGCGTCCGGAAGGCCGCCAGCCTCACCGGAATGTGATTCCACAGGCGGTCAAGCCGGGCGCTCACTCTAGTGGTCCCTTAGACATGGAGGCGCAAGCCATGACCATCGAAGCTCGTATCCGCGAACTGGGAAACCGTCATCGCAGCCTGGATGAGACCATCCAGCGCGAGACCCGCAGCCCGGCCTCGGACTCGCTTCACGTCAGGGAGCTGAAGCAGCAAAAGCTGCGATTGAAGGAAGAGATCACCAGTCTGGAGGCCCGGGCGCACTAACGGTCCAGACCTCCCGAAACGACGACGGCCCCGGAGAGCGATCTCCGGGGCCGTTTTTCATCCCCGAGGGGAGGAAGGGTCCTAGTTCTTGGTGCCGAAGACGGACGCGGCGGTCGGCTCGGCGCCGCGGCGCTCGCGTTCCTCGGGGACGAACTCCGGCTCGACCGGTTCGACCGGGGCGTCGACGGCCTGCAGGGTGGCGCCGCCCTTCTTGGCGTCGTCCCGGGCCTTCTTGTCGGCGGCCTTCTTGACCAGGTCGTCCAGCGCCAGCTGGCCGACGAGACCCAGGGTCACCGGATCGACCGGCTTGATGTTGGCCGAGTTCCAGTGGGTGCGGTTGCGCACGCTTTCGATGGTGGCCTTGGTCGTGCCCAGCAGCTTGGAGATCTGCGCGTCGGTCACTTCCGGGTGATTGCGGACGAACCAGGCGATGGCGTCCGGACGGTCCTGGCGGCGCGAGACCGGAGTGTATTTCGGGGCCGGCCTGGCCGACTTCATCAGTTCGGCGTGGCGGCTGACCACGGCCTTCATGCGGTAGTCGGGGTTGTCCTGGGCCTTGTCCAGCTCCTCGCGGGTCAGCTGGCCGCCGGTGATGGGATCGACGCCGCGGATGTCGCGGGCCACGTCGCCGTCGGCGATGCCGCGCACTTCCAGCGGATGCAGGCCGCAGAAGTCGGCGATCTGCTCGAACGTCAGCGAGGTGTTGTCGACCATCCAGACCGCGGTGGCCTTGGGCATCAGAATGTCGGTCATAGGCGTCTTCGCTTCTTGATTTGACCCGCCCAGACCGGGGGTCGGCGGGTTCCGGATACGACGGCGCCCGACCTTTCGGCCGGGCGCTGATGATACGGATATAGGCCTATTCGGTGGAAAAGGAAACGACTGCCGATCCACTGTACAGCCAAGGTTCATCTCCGTTGTGAACATTGGCCGCAATGGCGCGTTGTGCGTCCAGCTGAGCAATGGGAGGGACCTATGTTTATCCAGACTCTCGCCGCCGTGGCGGTTCTGTTGGGAGGCGGCCAGGAGATGGCGGCCATGGGCGGCGGAGGCCAGGAGCGGGCCGCGCCCCGTGGCGACTATCGCGATAGTTGCAGCGGCGCCTATACGAACCGAGGACGCCTGTATGCGGACTGTCGCGCGCGCAACAATCAGATCCGCGGCACCTCGATCGAGCTGAACCGCTGTAGCGACTATGAAATCCGCAACGACAACGGCCTGCTGGTGTGCGGGCCGAACCGGGGCGATTACGAGGACGACAACGGCGGCGGCGGCGGCGGGGGCTGGAACCCCAACCAACCGCCGCGCGGCGACTATCAGAGCAGCTGCGGCGGGACGCGGGTGGAGCGGGGCCGGCTGTATGCCGATTGCCGCACGCGCAGCCCCGGCTTCCGGACCTCGTCGATCGAGCTGAGCCGCTGCCGCAACGACGAAATCCGCAATGACAACGGCCTGCTGGTCTGCGGCTCGTGGCGCGGCCAGTTCGAGGATCAGGGCGGCGGCGGTGGCGGCGGCTGGAACCCCAACCAGCCTCCGCGCGGCGACTATCAGAACAGCTGCAGCGGCGCCGACGTCCGCCGCGACCGCCTGTACGCCAGCTGCCGCTCGCGCAGCAATCAGACCCGCCGGTCGTCGATCGAACTGAGCCGCTGCCGCGGCGAGGACATCCGCAACGACAACGGCCTGCTGGTCTGCGGCTCGTGGCGCGGCCAGTATGAGGACGAGAACGGCGGGGGCGGGCCCGGCTGGGGCCGTCAGTCGATCACCGTCTACCAGGACTCCAACTTCCGCGGCGCCTCGACGCGCTATGACGGCGAGATGGCGAACCTGGGCAGCACCGGCTTCAACGACCAGATCAGCTCGGTTCAGGTCGAGGGCGAGTGGGAGGTCTGCTCGGACGCCTACTTCCGCGGCCGCTGCCAGACTGTTCGCGGCGACATCCGGAACCTGGTGCTGCTGGCCATGAACGACAGCATCTCGTCGCTGCGTCCCGTGCGCCGCTAGAGCGACATCGGCCGAGTCTGGAGCGTCTAAAGCGTCAGCACGACCTTGCCGACGTGGCCGCCCGCCTCAAGCCTGAGGTGGGCGGCCGACGCCTGTTCGAGCGGGAAGACCGCCTCGACCGGCGGCCGCAGGGCGCCCGAGGCGACCCAGGGCCAGGCCCCGGCCTCGACCGCCGCGATCAGCCGCGCCTTCTCGTCCGCCGGACGGGCGCGCAGCGTCGAACCGGTCAGCACGATCCGCTTCATCATCAGCTTGAGCAGGTCGACCTGCGCCGCCGCGCCGGTCAGGGTGGCGATGACGACCCAGCGCCCGAACGGCTTCAGCACCGCCTGATTGAGTTCGGCGTAGTCGGCGCCCAGCATGTCCAGCACCACATCGACGCCGCCGAAGTCGCGGATGGCCTCGGCCATGTCGCCGGTCGTGGCGTCGAGGCTGAGGTCCGCGCCCAGCGCCCGGGCGGCCTCCGCCTTGGCCGCGCCGCGCGAGGTGGCGATGACCGTCGCGCCCGCCGCCTTGGCCATCTGGATGGCGGTGACGCCGATGCCGCTGGTCGCGCCATGGATCAGCAGGGTCTCGCCCGCCTTGAGCGCGCCGGCCTCGAAGACATTGGCGAAGACGGTGCAGACCGTCTCGGGCAGGGCGGCGGCCTGGACGAAATCGAGACCCTCCGGGACGGGCAGGGCGTGGCGGGCGTCGACCACGGCGTATTCGGCGTAGCCCCCGCCGCCCAGAAGAGCGCAGACGCGGTCGCCGACGGCCCAGCGTCCCGCGCCGGGACCGACCTGATCCACCTCGCCCGCGACCTCCAGCCCCAGGAGATCGGGCGCGCCGGGCGGCGGCGGGTACAGGCCGTTGCGCTGGAGCAGATCGGGACGATTCACCCCGGCGGCGCGCACCCGAATGCGGATCTGGCCGGGCCCGGCGACCGGATCGGGCCGTTTGGACAGGGTCAGGGCCTCGGCCGGACCGGCTCCGCCCGCGATTTCGATCACCCGCATCCGCTGTTCCCGTCCTTGCAATCGTCCGTGTCCGGGCGTTCAGATAGGGGGTTACGTCCCTGATGGCCACGAAGGAGGCGGCAGTGTTCGAGGATCTTGAGCCACGCCCGGCGCGCGGCGCCCCCCTGATCGCTCTGACCCGGGAAGACCTGGACGGCTATTCCGTCGAGGACCTGAAGGAGCGGATCGCCGCGCTGGAGGCGGAGATCGCCCGTTCGCAGGCGGCCATCGACGGCAAGTCCTCGCAACGTAACGCCGCGGATGCGTTGTTCAATTTCCGCAGCTGAGGGTTTTCCCCCGTTACGGGTATGGCACAGGCGTTGCAGTCGGCTGTCCGACCGCGCGCAACCGTGCCGGCCATGATACGGATGCCTGCACTCCATGAGCCTGGTTGAGTTTATGTCCACCGACGACACCACCCTTCTGACGCCTTCGGGCCGCAGCCGCGAAGCGGTGGTGGACGATTTCGCGCGCTCGGAGCTGTTCGACCGCACCTTCCGCGAGGGGATGGAGCTGGTCGAGGAGACCGCCGCCTATCTGGACGGGGACGGACGGCGGGAATCCAAGCTGCTGTCGCGCGCCGCCGCCCTGGCCTATGCGGGCGAGAGCATGAAGCTGACCACCCGGCTGATGCAGATCGCCTCGTGGCTGCTGGTGCAGCGGGCCGTGCGGGAAGGGGACATGAGCGCCCTGGCCGCCTGCGAGCCCCGCTACCGCCTGACCGAGCGCAAGGTCGAGACCGAGCCGACCCACGGCGAACTGCCCATCGCCCTGGTCGAATACCTGGTGCGCTCCGAGCGGCTGTACGACCGCGTCGTGCACCTGGACCGCAAGATGTACCTGGACGCGCCCGAGGAAGAGGCGATCAACCCGGTGCAGAGCCAACTGGACCGGCTGGCGGCGGCGTTCCGGCAATGAAGCGCGGCCCGCGGCTGCTGATCGCCCTGGGCGTGGCGGCCCTGATCGTGGCCGGTCTGGCGACCGCCTGGATCGTGAGCGAGCGCTCGCTGATCATCATCGAGAACCGGAGCACGGCGCCGCTGACCCTGTCGGTCGAGACGGTCGATGCGGGCGCCTTCTCCTGGAAGGGCGAGGTGGCGCCCCGCAGGCGGGTGCTGAAGGCCGCCCGCGTCCCGGACCACAGCTTCGTCGTCACGTGCCGCGACGAGAGCGGCATCAACCGGACGAGGGGCGGCCATGTCGCCCCGGGGCGTCCGCAGCGAGTCGACATCGTCGCGGGCAGCTGCGCCGCGATCCAGATCGACGTGCGGACGATCCCCTGAAGCTTTAAGGTCCGACGTCGTTGGCGTCGCGGCCGCGGCCGTCGTCCACCGGCTTGGGCAGGCTGACGCCGATGCCGAGGGCGTCGGCCAGCTTGGCGTCCCGTTCGTAGACATCCTCGCGGAAGGCGACGCGGCCCTGGCCGTCGACGAAGGCGGTCCAGTAGAGCAGGCGCACGCCGATCTCGCGGCCCGTCTGGATGCGCTTGGTCTCGCGCGTGTCCTGGGCTGTGTCGAACTGGGCCAGCAGGACTGGATCGGGCGACAGCAGCAGGCGGGCGAAGTCGACCGCGTTCTGGACCCGCACGCAGCCGTGGCTGCGCTGGCGCATGGCCAGGTTGAAGGCCGCCTTGGACGGGGTGTCGTGCAGGAAGATGGCGTAGCTGTCGCGCAGCTCGAACTTCACATAGCCGAGCGCGGCCGTCGGGCCGGCGCGCTGGATGACCGTGCCGTTCTGGACGTACATGTTCTGGCTGGCCAGATAGCCGGGGCCGCGCGGCAGGATCTCGTTGCGGGCGATCGAAGCCGGCACGTACCAGGGCGGATTGGCCACGACCGAGGCGAACGGCTTCTCCAGGCTGGGCGTCTGGTTGCTGGGCGAACCGCAGACGACGCGGTTGGAGTGCACCGGACGGCCGTCCTTCCAGTAGACCATGATGGCGGCGGCGGTGTTGACCTCGATACGCTCGGGATTGACCTCGCGCTTGAGCCAGCGGCGGCGTTCCAGGTTGAGGGCGATCTGGCGGGCGCGATCCTCGGCCGAGGCCGAGAGCGAGCGCTGGCTGCCCGTGCCGATGCGGCCGTCGGCGACGAGGCCGTGACGGGTCTGGAAGCTGCGCATGCCGGCTTCCAGGTCGGGGCCATAGACCGGGCCCATGGCCGCGATGCGGGCGCCGTCGGCGGCCGAGAGGTCGCCCTCGGCCACCAGGCGCTGGACGATGATCGGGATGCGCGGGTCGCTGCCGCCCGGCTCGATGTTCGCGCCGACGCGGAATGCAGGCCAGCCGCCGTTGTCGCGGATCAGGCGGCGGTAGCGGACATAGCCTGCCGACAGGTTGGAGTAGCCGATGTCGGTGGGGGCCAGCCCCTCGAACCAGTCGAGCAGGCGGTTGGTTGCGAGCGCGTCATTCAGCCCGGCGGGCAGGTCGACGCGGTTCTTCTGCATCTCCCACAGGTCCTCGACCGCCTCGGGGCGGACGCGGCCCTCGGCGAGGACGCGGGCGTAGGTCATGGCCGCGGCGGTGGTCTTCATCTCCGCGGCGTCGCGGTCGGCGGCCAGGGCGGTGAAATCGAAGAAGTCGGACTGCGACAGGCCGTGGCGTTCGGCGCGGGCGGCGGCGGTTTGCAGGGCGCGCAGGCGGTCGGCGGTCCACACCGGACGCCAGCCGTTCAGCTCGTAGAAGGCGCGCACGTCGGGCTGGAGGGTGGCGGGCAGGCGGGCCAGCTGATCGTTGAAGCTGTCGTAGAAGGCGACGGCGCCCGGATCACGGGTCTGCGCCAGCGCGCTCGCGCCGAACGAGGACGCCAGCGCCGAAACCGCCGCGCCCAGACCCAGTTGCCTTCGATTCATCACGTCGCTCTTCGTCCGTTCCGTCGCACGGACCCAACGCCCACGCCCCGAAAGCCCAACGCGGACGACATTATCGGCGTTCCGGCCAAACAGAAAGGCGCCGGTCCCGGGACCGACGCCTTCTTGTCGTCTTGCACCTGCGGTGTGGCTGGAAAGCCAGACCGGAAGCGGCTTACTTCTTGATGAAGCCGGCGAACTTGTTGTTGAAGCGCGACACGCGACCGCCGCGGTCCAGCATGTGCTGGTTGCCGCCGGTCCAGGCCGGGTGGGTCGACGGATCGATGTCCAGGTTCAGGGTCGCGCCCTCTTTCCCGTAGGTCGAACGGGTCTGGTAGCTGGTGCCGTCCGTCATCACCACGGTGATGAAGTGGTAGTCGGGGTGCGTGTCCGCCTTCATGGTCGTCGTCCGGTCTCTGCGCGGTGACGATGCCGACCGTCTGTGCGCGTAAAATGAGAAACCCGCCACGCTAGGCGGCGGGAATGAGCGGCGGCGTTTACACCGGGGGGCGTTCCGGGGCAAGAGGCGCGGCCATGACCGAAACCTCCGCACCGATCACCGACGCCCCTGACCTTCGCGGACGGCCGGGCGCCGGCGCGGTTCTGGCCGAGCAGATGGCCGAGGCGGGCGACCGTCGCGAGAAGCGCCGCGACATCCGTCCGCTGGCCCGGCTGCTGCCCTACGCCTTGCGCCACAAGGGCCATCTGGCGATGGCGGCCTTCTGGCTGATCGTGTCGACGGCGACCTCGCTGAGCCTGACGGCGGCGGCGCGCGGGGCCATCGACCATGGGTTCGAGAACGGCGGGGCCGGGCTGAACCTGTGGTTCCTGATGCTGGGCGCCAACGCCCTGTTCCTCGGCGTCGCCACGGCGGTGCGCTATTTCTACGTGACCAAGACCGGCGAGCGCGTCGTGGCCGACCTGCGCAAGGGGCTGTTCGACCGCATCCTGACGCTGGACCCGGCCTTCTACGCCAAGATCCGGACCGGGGAGGTGCTGAGCCGCCTGACGACGGACATCGCCCTGGTCGAGACCCTGATGACGACCTCGGTGTCGTTCGCCCTGCGCAACTTCCTGACCCTGGTGGGCGGGACCGTCCTGCTGTTCGTGGTCAGCCCCAAGCTGACCGGGCTGGTGCTGCTGGTGGTGCCGCTGCTGCTGGGGCCGATCTTCCTGTTCGGGCGCCGGGTGCGCAAACTGACCGTGGCCACCCAGGACCGGTTCGCCAATGCGGTCGGCTTCGCCGGCGAGAGCGTGGACGCCATCGAGACGGTGCAGGCCTTCGGGCGCGTCGCCAGCGCGGTCTCCCGGTTCGGCGCGGCGGTCGAGGACGCCTTCAACTCGTCGCTGGTGCGCATGCGGGCGCGGGCCCTGATGACGGCCATGATCATCGTCGTGATGTTCGGCGGCGTGACCCTGGTGCTGTGGCTGGGCGCGCAGGACGTGATCGCCGGGCGGATGAGCCCGGGGGCGCTGCTGCAGTTCGTGCTGCTGTCCGTCTTCGCGGCTGGGGCCGTGGGCGCCCTGGGCGAGAGCTGGGGCGACGTGCAGAAGGCCGCCGGGGCCATGGAGCGGATCGACGAGCTGATGCGGGCCCAGACCGCCATCGCCGCGCCGGAACGGCCCATCGCCCTGCCGGAGCCGCCGGTCGGCGAGGTGTCGATGTCGGCGGTGCAATTCGCCTACCCGGGGCGGCCCGACCTGCCGGCGCTGAAGGGCTTCAGCCTGACCGTGCGGCCCGGCGAGACCGTGGCCCTGGTCGGGCCGTCGGGAGCGGGCAAGTCGACCGTCTTCCGCCTGCTGCTGCGCTTCTACGATCCGCAAGGCGGGGTGGTGTCGGTGGACGGGGTGGACGTGCGCGAGGCCGATCCGGTGGTCGTGCGCGACCGCTTCGCCTGGGTCTCGCAGGAGGCGCCGCTGTTCTCCGGTTCCGCCAGTGAAAACATCCGCTTCGGGCGGGAAGCGGCGAGCGAGGACGAGGTCCGCGCGGCCGCCGGGAAGGCGCAGGCGCTGGGCTTCATCGAGGCCCTGCCCGAGCAATTCGACACGCCCCTGGGCGAGCGCGGCAAGAGCCTGTCGGGCGGGCAGCGGCAGCGGCTGGCCATCGCCCGGGCCCTGGTCCGCGAGGCGCCGATCCTGCTGCTGGACGAGGCGACCTCGGCGCTGGACGCCGAGAACGAGCGGCTGGTGCAGACGGCGCTGGATCAGGCCATGGAGGACCGCACGACCATCGTCATCGCCCACCGCCTGGCCACCGTGCTGCGCGCCGACCGCATCGTGGTGATGGAGGACGGCAAGGTGGTCGAAGAGGGGACGCACGCCGCCCTGATCGCCAAGGGCGGCCTGTATGCGCGGCTGGCGGAGCTGCAGTTCCGGGCGGACTGAGGCGGTCATCCCGAACCTCCGGCATGGTCGGGGGCGGACATGTGCACTCGGAAAAAATGGAGTGCACTTGTGCACAAATTCGCTTGTGACGGGGGATGGTGCGCGGGGCTCAACCCGAGCTGCGGTGCTTGATTGTCAAAGACCCAAGGCCGCGAAGCCTAGCGGGCCGATGCGTCAGAGTTGGTCGTAAGGGCCGATTTCCTTATCCCGTCAGACGACCATGCGGTCGATCAGGGGGCGGGCCTTGAGCGAGGCGATGGCGCGGCTGATCGCGTCGAACACCGGGCCGGCGTCTTTCTCCATTTCGGCGTAGGCGCGTTCGAACTCCGCATCCAGACTGTCGAGCAGGGCCAGCTGTTCGCGGCCCTTGTCCGTCAGCTCGATCAGGACGACGCGCTGGTCGTCGGGATCGGGCCGGCGGCTGAC
This sequence comes from Brevundimonas sp., assembly GCF_023259385.1. GTDB lineage: Bacteria > Pseudomonadota > Alphaproteobacteria > Caulobacterales > Caulobacteraceae > Brevundimonas. The sequence goes on from NZ_JAHFPF010000018.1 coordinate 9,070, forward strand.
CAGTCCCAGCTTCAGCAGCTTGGGCATCTTCTGCTGGATGAGCTGGTGCGAACGGTTCAGGGCGCGCACGAGGTCGGCGACAGAGACCGGGCCGAGCGTCGCGATGGCGCCCATCAGGGACGAAGACTTGACTGGAATGACAAGGCCGGCCCGCTCGAAAACCTCGGCCGACTGCTGCTCGATCAGTTCGCTCAACTGTTCGCTGAGGCGGCCCAGGAAGGTGCGGTTCAACTCGATCATTCGCCCGACAGCTCCTTAATCCAGGCGGCGATAGGCGGCCGTTTCGCCGGACTTAAACAGCCGCTCCAGGCCGATCACGCGACCATTCTCGCGAACCAGACGGAACCGGTAGTCATCCGTTCCCTGGACCGCAAACAGATCCTTTCCGATCGGATCGAGAGCCAGAACGAAGCGCTCGCGCCAGTGGTAGGCCAGGCCGGTCGCGGTGCGGACGAGCGCGCGGCCTTCATAGGTTCCGGCCGCCTCATCCAGGTCCGACGGGCTCACGGGTTCGCCGGAGAGGGCGAACTCGACCGGGGGCAGGGCCCACCGGGCCTCGGCGTCGCCCGCTTCCGCCCGGCTTTTCAGCAGGAATCGCTGCGCGGTCAGAAGGGCGTCCGAGGCCGCTACGGCGATATCGGGAGTGACGCCGACGCCCTCGAAATCCTGCCCGTTGACCGGGTCATGGATCTGACCGAACGGCACCTGCAGCATGAACCGGTCGTCGATGGGCACGCGGGTGACGGGGTGCGCGCCGCCGGCGGTCTGTTCACCGATGAGAGTCGCGCGGCCGAGCTTCTGCAGCGAGAACGCCATCCATTCGGCGGAGGAGAAGGAGGTCGATCCGGTCAGCACCACGACCGGGATGGTCGCCGACCGGCTCCCGGGCACGGCGGCCAGGCTCCACTGGCTGCGCTGCACGCGCGCCCCGTTCTCGTTGTAGAAATAGTCGAAGAATTTCTGTTCCTTGCCCGCTGGATAGAGGTAGCTCATCAGGAACTGCGCCATCTCAAGGACGCCGCCGTTGTTGTAGCGGAGATCGATGATGAGCCCGTCGGCGCCTTCGGCGAACCGCATGGCTCCGGCGGCGATGTCCTGGGCGTATTGCGGATCAGCGAAGAAATCGAACCGGACATAGGCTAGGCCTCCATCCAGCCGCCGGGCGTCCCGGAAGCCGAAATTGGCCGCCCGCTCGCCATCGCGCTGCGCCTGGGTGGTCGTCTCGCCCTCGGTCTTCGCCCGCCTGTTCGCGGCGACCTCATCCGGATCGAACGCGACCGAGAAGTGGAGATCGTCGCTCGCCTTGACCAACCCCTGGGCGAGGCTTTCGGCGAACTGTTCGCCGCCGACGGGGGTGGACTGAACCCGTCGATCCAGTTCGGCGGCGATGGCCGGGATGCGGTCGGGGAAGACGTAGTTTTCGCGCAGCGCCGTCTCGAGGCGGGAAACGACCTGCCGCTGCGCCTCGGAATCCAGGGACCGGGCCACGGTCTGGGCGAGGACCGGCGCGGGACACAGCGTAGCGGCGGCCAACAGGCAAGCACAAAGCCGAGAGAACATGGTCGATCCATAATGAAATATGTTGTACAATATATTGTAGTATATTTGGCCGTCAATCGCTGAACCGCCCTCGCAAGGGGACGTGTTCCGACGGAAGCCCCGTCAAAGACGAACGCAGGGCGCGCGTATCCAGACCGCCGCGTTCCTGTTACAGTCAGGGCTTCGGCGACGTTTCCGAATGGCTGAAGATTGGGCTTTCGCTTCGCGAGCCTTTTCTGCCGGGAAGGGCCGATATGGCTCCTGCTCCGCCTCTTTCTCCTGACCTGGGCTCCTCCCTGGCGCTCGCCGTGATCAATGCATCGCAGGCGCCCTTGCTGCTGCTCGATGGAAACTCGGACGTCATCGCCGCGAGCGATTCATTCATGAGGTCGTTCGGCTACGCATCCGGCGCGGTTCGGGGTCGATCCCTGTTCTCGCTGGGAGCCGGGGAGTGGGATCTGCCCCGGCTGCGTTCGCTGCTCTCCGCGGTCGGGTCCGGCGACGCCCTTGTCGACGCCTATGAACTGGACTGGAGCGAAGCGCATCAGCCGCGCCGAAGCCTCATCCTCGCGGCTCAGCGACTGGAGTTCACCGAGGGGCCGTCCGTCCGCATCATGCTGACTATCGTCGACGCCACTGAAGCCAAGGCCGCCGAGAAGCTGAAGAGCGATCTCATCCGCGACAAGGACGTCCTGCTTCAGGAGATCCAGCACCGCGTCGCCAACAGCCTGCAGATCATCGCGAGCGTGCTGCTTCAGAACGCGAAGAAGGTCGGCTCCGAGGAGAGCCGCATTCACCTGCGTGATGCGCACCATCGGGTGATGTCGGTGGCCGCGATCCAACGCCAATTGGCGGCCTCGAGCATCAGCGATGTGGTGCTGAAACCGTATCTGACTCAGCTCTGTCAAAGCATTGGCGCCTCCATGATCGAGGATCATGATCTGGTGTCCATCCAGGTCGATGGCGACGGCAGCGCCACGACCGGCGAGGTCTCCGTCAGCCTGGGCCTCATCGTGACCGAACTGGTCATCAATGCGTTGAAGCACGCCTTCCCGGTCGGGCGCGCCGGCGTGGTGACCGTGGATTACCACTCGGAACACGAGGGGTGGGCTCTATCCGTCTGCGATGACGGGATCGGCATGCCCGCCTCCCCGGACGATGCGAAAGCCGGCCTCGGCACCGCGATCGTCCAAGCGCTGGCCGCCCAATTGTCCGCGACGATCACCGTGACCGCGCTCAAACCCGGAACGGGCGTGTCCGTGGTTCATCGCAAGCCGTTCGACTTGTTGAAAGAGTCCGCAAAGCCCGAGCTGCGGGCCGTCTGACCTCGCGCGAGAAGACGGGCGCTAGGCCGTCAGCGCCGGGTCCAGATACTTCAGGTTCTCTTCACGCACCTTTGCCGCCGCCTCGTCGTAGAGGAAGGGCAGGAAGGCGAAGCGTTCGCCGCGGGTGACCGGCGTCGCCTCGTGCAGGATCGAGCAGGAGAAGACGCAGGCGCCGCCGGGGGGCGGGCGGTAGGTGCGGTCGCCGAACTCGGGGAAGCGCAGGTCGCCGCCGTCGTAGTCGCCGTTCAGGTTGATCGAGACCGCGAACCGACGGTGGGCCGTGCCCCGGGTGGTGTTGTCGCGGTGGGGGCGGAAGAAGCCGCCGGTCTCTGCGTCGTAGCGGGCGACCAGATAGCGTTCGATCCGGGTCGGCTTGAAGCTGAAGGCCTTTTCGATCTGCGGGATCAGGCGGCGGTTCAGGCGCGCCACGACCTGCTTCTGCAGGGCGTCCTCCTCGACCAGGACGTCCGAGCGGCGCTTGTGCTGGTCGTTCATCATCAGGGTGGTGACGCCGTCGATCTCGCGCATGAAGCCCGAGGGTTCGCCGCCGGTCTGGCGATACAGGGCGATCAGCTGTTCGCAGAAGCCGGGCTCGAAGATGCGGGGGGCGACCAGGACGGGGGCCGTGCCGGAGAAGCCGCCGTGACGGTTCGGCGGGGGCAGGGCGGCGACGCGGTCGAGCAGCGCCTCGGCCGCCTCCGCCCCGACCATGCCCATGACGTGCAGGGCCGGATCGATCAGGACCCACCGCTCGGCGTCCTGGGCGCCGTACAGGGCGGCGGCCTCGCCTGCCTCGTCGAACAGGAAGCGGCGGCCGGGCAGGCTGTCCTGCCGGACGGCGCGGGCCTCATCCGGGCCCACGATCAGAATGAAGGCGCTGGCGTGCAGGTCGTCGAAGGCCGCGCGACGGGCCTCCACCAGCGCCGTCGCCCGCTCGACCGCCGGTCCCGCGGGAACGATGGCGAGCAGCAGGTAACGGCCCGCGGCGGTGTCGAAGACGTAGCGCGGATTGCTGACGCCTTGGGTCGAGAAGGTCGGGGCGGGATCGCCGAGCAGCAGGGCCATCGCGCGACGATGCGCGAAATAGCCCTGCGATATCAACCCCGATGGATCAGGAGGCGGGCTGGAACACGCCGCAGGCGATGCGAGGGCCGGCGCCGCCGATCGGCTGGCTGACGTAGTCGTCCGGGTTGGCGTGGACGACGAACGACAGGCCGTCGCCATCGACATAGTTCTCCTCATGGGCGTCGAGCCCTTCCCAGGCCAGGTAGACGTCGGCGTTGGCGGTTCCGTCGGCGTTGGCGTGGATGTTCTGCAGGTCGCCCAGGTCCGGTCCGCCGGCCTTGTTCAGCAGGCCATGGGGGCGGGCGCCCTCCGCGTGGTTCACGTGGCCGCCGGCCGAGGTGAAGGCCGGGGTTTCGCAGGTCCCGACGGCGTGCAGGTGGACGGCGTGCCAGCCGGCCGGCCAGCCCTTGCCCTCGACCCGGAAGATCATCCCCATGGGACCTTCATAGCCGGTCACCGTTCCGGCGTCGGAGCCGTCGGCGGCCTTCAGCGCGGCGGTCACGACGGGTTGGGGCGGGGGGGCGGGCGCGGGCGCGGGGGCGGGGGCCGCCGTCTGGGCCAGGGCCCCGGCGGCGCCCACGAGCAGGGGTGTGGCGATGAGGGCGGCGAGGAGGCGCTGGCGCATGGTCGAAAATCCCTGTGTACAAGCCGGAAACCGGGGCGATCCTTTTGCTTAAGGAGACCCTGGATGCTAGAAAACCGGATAGCGGATCACGTTCCGATTCCGGCCATTTAAAGCCTGATTTCCTTGACCGACGACACCTACGAAAACGCCGCAGCCCCGGCGGGCGGCGACATCTCCACCATCACCATCGAAGACGAGCTGCGCCGCTCGTATCTCGACTACGCCATGAGCGTGATCGTGAGCCGGGCGCTGCCGGACGCGCGCGACGGGCTGAAGCCCGTGCACCGCCGCATCCTGTACTCGATGCACGACCTGAAGATGTCGCCCGAGAAGTCGTACTCCAAGTGCGCCCGCGTGGTCGGCGACGTGCTGGGCCGCTTCCACCCGCACGGCGACGCCTCGGTCTACATGGCGCTGGTGCGCATGGCCCAGCCGTTCTCGATGGGTCTGATGCTGGTCGACGGCCAGGGCAATTTCGGCTCGGTCGACGGCGATATGCCCGCCTCGATGCGATACACCGAGGCCAAGATGGCCCCGGCCGCCGTGGCGCTGCTGGCCGACATCGACAAGGACACCGTCGATTTCCAGCCGAACTACGACGAGAAGGAGCTGGAGCCGGTCGTCCTGCCGAGCCGGATCCCGAACCTGCTGGTCAACGGCGCGGGCGGCATCGCCGTCGGCATGGCCACCAACATCCCGCCGCATAACCTGGGCGAAGTGGTCGAGGCGGCGGTGGCGCTGCTGGACGACGCCAACATCAGCGACGACGCCCTGCTGGACATCGTGCCCGGTCCCGACTTCCCGACCGGCGGCGAGATCATGGGCCGCACCGCGCCCCGCAACGCCCTGCGCGACGGCCGCGGCTCGGTCATCGTGCGCGGCAAGGCCTCGATCGAGACGATCCGCAAGGACCGCGAAGCCATCGTGGTCACCGAGCTGCCGTTCCAGGTGAACAAGCAGACCCTGATCGAGCGCATCGTCGAACTGGTGCGCGAGAAGCGCATCGAGGGCATCGCCGACATCCGCGACGAGTCCGACCGCGACGGCATGCGCATGGTCATCGAGCTGAAGCGCGACGCCTCGGGCGATGTGGTGCTGAACCAGCTGTGGCGCTTCACCGCCATGCAGTCGTCGTTCGGCGTCAACATGCTGGCCCTGAACCACGGCCGTCCCGAGCAGATGGGCCTGCGCGACCTGCTGCAGATCTTCCTGGACTTCCGCGAAGAGGTGGTCGTCCGCCGCACCAAGTACGAACTGGCCAAGGCCCGCGACCGCGGCCACGTGCTGGTCGGTCTGGCCGTGGCCGTGGCCAATATCGACGAGGTCATCCACATCATCCGCTCGTCGGCCGATCCGACCGAGGCGCGCGAGCGTCTGCAGGCCAAGTCCTGGCCGGTGGGCGACATGATCGCCCTGGTCGAGCTGATCGCCGACCCGCGCTCGATGCTGGTCGACGGCGACAAGCTGAACCTGACCGACGAACAGGCCCGGGCCATCCTGTCGCTGACCCTGAGCCGCCTGACCGGCCTGGGGCGTGACGACATCTTCGCCGAGGCCCGCGCCCTGGCCGAGACGATCCAGGAGCACCTGACCCTGCTGTCGGACCGCGCCAACATCCTGGCCGTGATCCGCGCCGACCTGATCGCCGTGAAGGACGAGTTCGCCGTGCCGCGCCGCACCCTGATCGGGGAAGGCGACGGCGAGATGGAGGACGAGGACCTGATCCCGCGCGAGGACATGGTCGTGACGGTCACCCACGGCGGCTACGTCAAGCGGGTGGCGCTGAACGCCTATCGGACCCAGCATCGCGGCGGCAAGGGCCGCTCGGGCGTGGCGATGAAGGAGGACGACGCCGTCGTCGGCGTGTTCTCGGCCTCGACCCACACGCCGGTGCTGTTCTTCGCCACCAACGGCAAGGCCTACAAGCTGAAGACCTGGCGCCTGCCGCTGGGCAATCCGCAGTCGCGCGGCAAGGCGTTCGTCAACCTGCTGCCGATCGAGCCGGGCGACAGCATCATGAACGTGCTGCCCCTGCCCGAGAACGAGGCGGAGTGGGGCGAATACGACATCATGTTCGCCACCAGCTCGGGCGACGTGCGCCGCAACAAGCTGTCGGACTTCGCCACGGTGAACCGCGCGGGCAAGATCGCGATGAAGCTGGAAGACGGCGACCGGATGGTCGGCGTGGCCCTGTGCACCGCAGAGGACGACGTCATGCTGACGACGGCCCTGGGCCGGGCGATCCGCTTCAAGGCCGACGACGTGCGCGTGTTCAAGGGCCGGGACTCGACCGGCGTCCGGGGCGTGCGCCTGCAGGCCGGGGACGAGGTCATCTCCATGGCCGTGCTGGGCCGCGTGGACGCCACGCCGGAAGAGCGCGCCGCCTACGTCAAGCACGCCAACGCCATGCGCAAGGCGCTGGCCGGCGCCGACGGCGAGGACGAGGCTCCGGCGGTCGAGGCCGACGATGAAGCGGTCGGCGAGGCCGTGCTGAGCGTCGAGCGGATCGCCGAACTGGGCGCCGCCGAGCAGTTCATCCTGACCGTCACCGAGACCGGCTTCGGCAAGCGCTCCTCGGCCTATGAGTATCGCCGCACGGGGCGCGGCGGGCAGGGGCTGACGGCGCACGGCCTGGGCGGCCGCGCGGGCACGCGCCTGGCGGCGTCCTTCCCGGTCGAGGAGAGCGACGACCTGCTGATGGTCACCTCGGGCGGGCAGATGATCCGCACGCCGATGGAGCAGGTCCGCATCGTCAGCCGCTCGAGCCAGGGCGTCACCATCTTCAAGACCGCCGACGGCGAGAAGGTCGTCTCGGTCGAACGCCTGCCGGACTCCGGCGGCGGCGCTGATGACGATGTGATCGAGGGCGAAGGCGGCGAGATCGAGGGCGGCGAGGGCTGAGTTTTCTCTTTCCGCTCATCCCGGCGAAAGCCGGGACCCAGTCCTTTCGTGGAAACGCCGTCGAAGGGGACCGAAAGGGAGGAAGCTTCGGTTGAACCGATCATCCAAAACACTGGGTCCCGGCTTTCGCCGGGATGAGCGGACCTCATGAATCTGTTCCGGATCGACGGCGAACCGGCCAGCGTCGAGGCGCTGGCTCCCGTGCTGATGTCGAACTACGGCGCCTTCACCTCGATGCAGGTCGAGGACGGCGCCGTGCGCGGGCTGGACCTGCATCTGGACCGGCTGGAGCACGAGGCGCTGACGTTGTTCGGCGTGGCCGTGTCCGAGGCGAGGCTGCGCGAGCGGATGCGGGCGGCGCTGGCGGGACAGGAGGGACGGCGCAGCCTGCGGGTTCAGCTGTTCCTGGAGACCGTCACCCTGCGCATGCCCGACGCCATGGGCGAGCCGAGCGTGCTGACCGTCGTGTCCGATCCGGCGAACGCGCTGTGCGATCCGCTGAGATTGCAGACGCAGGACTATGCCCGCGAAGCGCCGGAGCTGAAGCACAACGGCACCTTCGGCCTGACGCGGGCGCGACGGGCGGCGAAGGCGGCGAGTTTCGACGACGCGCTGTTCGTCGGGCCGGACGGCCTGGTGTCGGAAGGAACGATCTGGAACATCGGCTTTGTCGAGGACGGGCGCATCGTCTGGCCCCGGGCGCCGATGCTGCGCGGGACGGGGCAGGCGCTGCTGGAGAACGGGCTCGATCTCGTCGGGCTGGACAGCGAGATCCGGCCGATAGACCGGACCGCGCTGGCGGGGTTCCGGCAGGCCTTCATCTGCAACAGCGCCACGCCCGCCTGTCCGGTCGGAAACATCGACGCGCGGTCCCTGGACGTGGATCCGGCGCTGATCGACCGGCTTCAGGCCGCATGGGCGTCGAACGCGCCGCAGGCGATCTAGGCCGTCGGTTTCGCACCTGCTAAACCGGACCAAAGTCGGGGAGGACTTCGATGCGCATAGGCCTGTATCCGGGCACGTTCGACCCGATCACCAACGGGCATATGGACATCATCGGCCGGGCGGTGAAGCTGGTCGATCGGCTGGTCATCGGCGTCGCCCAGAACGACGACAAGGGCCCGCTGTTCTCGACCGCCGAACGGGTCGAGATGGTCCGGGCCGAGGTGGTGAAGTTCGGCGACAAGGTCGAGGTTCGGCCCTTCTCCAGCCTGCTGATGCATTTCGCCGAAGAGCTGGACGCGACGGTGATCGTGCGCGGCCTGCGCGCCGTCGCCGACTTTGAATACGAATTCCAGATGACCGCGATGAACCAGCGCCTCAATGCCGACATCGAGACCGTCTTCCTGATGGCCGACCCGCGGCATCAGGCGATCGCCTCGCGGCTGGTCAAGGAAATCGCCCGACTGGGCGGGGATATCGGAAGTTTCGTCAGCCCGGCCGTCGCGGCACAGGTGCTGGACAGGGTCAAGGACTAGAATGCGTACCAAGACGATGCTCGCGGCGGCCGTGTCGGCCGCCCTCCTGACCGGCGCGACCGCCCCGGCGGCCCTGTCGCAGACGGCGGCGCCCGCCGCGGAGTGGCGCACGATCGCGCCGGAAAACCTGCTGATCATCGACACCGCCAAGGGGCGGATCGTGATCGAACTGGATCCGCGCGTGGCGCCCCAGTCGGTCGAACGGGTGCGCACCCTGGCCGACCGCGGCTTCTATGACGGACTGAAATTCCACCGGGTGATCGAGGGCTTCATGGCCCAGACCGGCGATCCCCTGGGCACCGGCGAGGGCAGCAGCGAACTGCCCGACGTGCCCGGTGAGTTCTCGTTCCGGCGGGGCCGCGCCGACGGCTTCGCCGCCACCGGGCCGGGCAATAGCGGCAGCGCCCAGATGGGGCTGATGGGCTCCATGCCCGTCGAGACCCAGCCGGACGCCCAGATGATGGTCACCGCCGACTTCAAGGTCGCGGCCATCGGCCTGTTCTGCCCCGGCGTCGTGGGCATGGCCCGCGCCAACGATCCGAACAGCGCCAACAGCCAATTCTACATTATGACCGGCCCCAACGCGTCCCTGAACGGGACCTATACGCCCTTCGGCCGGGTGCTGGCCGGACTGGACGCGGTCAAGGCGCTGAAGCCCGGCGTGCGCGCCGAGAACGGCCGGGTGACCGATCCCGACGTCATGACGCGGGTGCGGACCGCGGCGGCCCTGCCGGCGGGGCAGCGGCCCACCGCGCGGGTCATGGTCTCGGCCGGCCCGGCCTTCGCCGCCCGGATCGCCGAAGCCCGCACCGCACTGGGCGATCGCTTCACCGTCTGTGATGTGCAGCCGCCGGCCGAAGTCACCGGCGGCTGAGCCGGACGCAAGGGGAGGGGACCATGAGACTGACGCTCGCAAGATCGCTCGTTGTGGCCGCCGTGGCGGCCCTGTGCGCGGGGGCCGCCCTGGCCCAGGACGCGGGCGGCCCGCCGCCTCCGCCCCCGGCGCCCACGCCGCAGACCACGATCGCCGAGAATGACTGGCGCGCCGTCGCGCCCGAGAACCTGCTGGTCATCGACACGACCAAGGGCCGCATCCTGGTCGAGCTGACTCCGCAGATCGCGCCCCTGCATGTCGAGCGCATCCGCCTGCTGGCGCACAACGGCTTCTTCGACGGCCTGCTGTGGCACCGGGTGATCGACTGGTTCATGGCCCAGACGGGCGACCCGCTGGGCAGCGGCGAGGGCCAGAGCGCCTATCCCGACCTGAAGGCCGAGTTCACCTTCCGCCGCGACCCGGCCATGCCGTTCGCCGCCGTGGCCGAGCCCGCCGGCGCGCGGGTCGGCTTCCTCGGCGCCCTGCCGGTCCAGACCCAGCCCGACGCCGCCTTCGCCCAGACCGGCGACGGCAAGGTGCACGGCTGGGGCCTGTACTGCCCGGGCGTGGTCGGCATGGCCCGCGACGAGGGCAACGACACCGCCAACAGCCAGTTCTTCATCATGCGCCAGGCCTATCCGGCGCTGGACAAGCGCTACACCATCTGGGGCGTGACGGTGTCGGGGCTGGACGTGGTCCGGTCGCTGCAGGTCGGGGACGGCGAGAACGGCATGATGGCCTCGGTCCAGCCGGACCGCATGACCCGCGTGCGCGTGGCCGCCGACATCCCCGCCGCCGAGCGGCCGACGGTGCAGGTGCTGGCCACCGGCTCCGAGCGCTTCCGCACCCTGGTGACCGAGGCCCGCGCGGCGCGCGGCGCCGACTTCTCGGTCTGCGACGTGACCCTGCCGGTTCAGGTGGCCGGGGGCTGAGCGCGACTGCAAATGTGACCCTGGGTATTCAAGGATCAGGCATTTCACGGTATCCGTGTTGAAATACACGGGGGAAGCTGATGCGAGAATTTTTGGGCGGTCTGATTGTGCTGGCCGCGTTCGCGATGTTCGTGCTTTCGATCGTGGTGATGGTGAAGCCACTCAAGCGGCTTCATCTAGGCTCGCGGAAGCGGGGGCTCCTTTTGTTGGGAGCATCCTTCGTCGTGACCATCATTGGCGGCATGATACTTCCGCCGCCGACACCAGAAGAGGTTGCGGTTCGCGCCGCGGATGAGGCGCGAGAGAAGGCAGAGCGCGAGACAGTTCAAGCAGCGGAAAAGAAGGCGCGAGATGACGCCGAAGCGGCGGCGGAAGCACGACTGAAACCCGCCATGACTGAGGCCGCCACGGGACTCTGGAACCGCATCAACTCCACTGTCGCGGGATGCGATGCCGCGTCGAAGGCGGTGTCGGACGCAGCCGGCGCTCGAAACCCGAGCCCCTATGTGCTCTATCCCTTGGTGCAACAGGCCAAAACAGTCTGCGCGAGTGAAGGTTTGGAGGTCAGCCGCATCGATGTTCCAGATACCATTCCCGCGCGTCATCGGGATGGGTTTAAGGAGGCAATCGAGACCTGTTCCAACGCCTATCTAGCCAAGATGTCGGCCTTTGACTCAATGGCGAAGGTGCTTGATGGCAATGTCCGCCCATCGGCAGTCTCGGATGCTCAGCAAAACGCCGAGCGCGCGCAAGCTGGCATAATGCTTTGCGGGATCCGGTTCATGAAGGCGGCGAGCGACGCTGGCCTGGATCTAGACGAGGTCATCAAAGACTAGCCACTTCTCAACGTGCCGAGGTTTGCTCTCCACCGCTTCCGCCGCGACCGCGTCCGCGCCGGCGTTTGCGGCGGGGAGGCTTGCGGTCCTCGCGCATGCGCTGGAGCAGCAGGCCTTCGCGCAGGCCGCGGTCGGCGACGCGCACGCGCTCTGACGGCCAGGCGCGCTGCACGGCTTCCATGATGGCGGCGCCGGCCAGGACCAGGTCGGCGCGGTCCGGGCCGATGCAGGATTCCGCCGCCCGACCCTCGGGCCCGAGCGCCTTCAGCCGTTCGGCCGCCGCCTCGCAGTCGCCGCGCGTCATCCACAGGCCGTCGACCAGATTGCGCTGGTAGCGGGGCAGGCCCAGGTGGATGCCCGCCAGGCTGGTGATGGCGCCCGAGGTGCCGACCAGATGGGCGCGGCCCTGGACGAAGACGTCGCGCAGGGCCGGATCGACCGGCGTGTCGGCGATGGCGGCGCCCATGTCGGCCACCATGGCTTCGTACCAGGGGTTCAGATCGCCGCCGATCGGTTCGGGGTGGCGCTCGGCCAGGGTGACGACGCCGATGGGGGCCGAAATCCAGCCTTCCAGCACGAAGCCCGAGCCGTTGCGGCGCAGCCAGCTGAGCTCGGTCGAACCGCCGCCGACATCGACGACCAGAATGGCCTCGGCGCTGGGATCGAACAGGTTCAGGCAGCCCTGGACGGCCAGGCGGGCCTCTTCGGCCGGGTCGATGATGCGCAGCTTCAGGCCCGTGCCCTGCCGCACCCGTTCGATGAAGGCGGCGCCGTTCTCGGCCTGGCGGCAGGCCTGGGTGGCCACGGCCATGAGGCGCGAGGGGTCGATCCCGCGCTTGGCGACCCGCTCGCCGCACAGCATGAGGGCCTCATAGGCCCGCTCCATGGCCGCGTCGTCCAGCCGGCCGGTGCGCGACAGGCCTTCGCCGAGGCGGACGATGCGGCTGAACGAATCGACGACGCGGAAGCCGTCCTTCGCCGCGCGGGCGATCAGCAGACGACAGTTGTTGGTCCCCAGATCGAGGGCGCCGTAGAGCGGCGCGTCGCGACCTGACGCCCCCGGTCCGGCGGGCGCGCCGCCGCGGGCGCGCTCTCCGTCGGATAGACGGGGCTGGGACCGGCGGCGCGAGGACGCGCCTTCGGTCTCCGGCATGGCCGAATCTTTCAAGGTGGGCGGTCCGGAACGGCGCCCGTCCCGGACAGCCTAGACCGCGAAACTCGTCCGCGCCAAGCGTGTCTGTCGCGAAAATGAACGGCGGTCACATGATCCTGCTCAGGTTCGGGAGCGTAACCGTGGCGGCATGACCCATCCCGTCTCAGCCCGCTTCGGCCTCGGCCAGATCGTCCGGCATCGTTCCGCGGGATTTCGCGGCGTGGTGATCGACGTGGATCCCGTCTTCGCGGGGCAGCCCGGCGCGACCGGCGCGATCTCGCCGGACCAGCCCTTCTACCAGGTGCTGGCCCTGGGGGCCGACGGCGGCTTCATGGCCTATGCGTCCGAGGATTCGCTGGAGCACGACCCCGAGCTGTCGATGCTGACCCGGGATGCGGAGGAGCGGTACTTCACCGTCGACGCCCGTGGCCGGCACGCGCCGCGCGAGCAGGCGATCCACTGACACTGCTGGCGCGCGCCCGCGCCGGGTTCTAGATTGTCCGCAAGGGGCCGCCAGAGCCCGGATGCAGGAGCACCGTCATGTCCGATTTCGAGCACGTCTTCGACAAGCCGCCCGCGGGCGCGGCCGAAGACTGGACGATTCCGCAGGACTGGCGCGCCTATACCGAGACCGAGCACAAGACCTGGGACACCCTGTACGCCCGGCAGATGAAGATCCTGCCCGGCCGCGCCGCCGACGTCTTCTTCAAGGGGCTGAAGGCGCTGGATCTGAACACCGGCGGCATTCCCGACTTCTCGCTGATGAACCCCAAGCTGCAGGCCCTGACCGGCTGGACGGTGGTGTGCGTGCCGGGTCTGGTGCCGGACGAGGTCTTCTTCGACCACCTGGCCAACCGTCGCTTCCCCTCGGGCCAGTTCATCCGCAAGCCGGACCAGCTGGACTACCTGCAGGAGCCGGACATCTTCCACGACGTGTTCGGCCATGTGCCGATGCTGACCGACCCGGACTTCGCCGCCTATATGGAAGCCTACGGCAAGGGCGGGCAGCGGGCCGCCTCGCTGGGCATGCTGCCCAATCTGGCGCGCCTGTACTGGTACACGGTCGAATTCGGCCTGATGCAGGACACCGGCGGCCTGCGCATCTACGGGGCGGGCATCGTCTCCTCGGCGACCGAGAGCGTGTTCGCCATCGAGGACCCGTCGCCGAACCGGCTGGGCTTCGACCTGGAGCGGGTGATGAAGACCCTGTACCGGATCGACGACTTCCAGCAGGTCTATTTCGTCATCGACAGCATCGAGGCGCTGAAGGGCGAGACGCTGAAGGACTTCGGCCCGATCTATGAGCGGCTGCAGGGGGCGGATGCGATTCCGATCGAGACCATCCTGCCGACCGACGAGGTCTTCACCGAAGGCACCCAGGCCTATGCGGCCAAGGGCGGGCGGTTCGCGGCCTGATCAGAACCAGGCCTTGAGGCCGACGACGAGGCGGGTGTCGTCCGCTTCGCCGCCCCGGGCCTCGATGTCGTCGGCCGTGTCTCC